>JAUVIY010000112.1 GCA_030592625.1 Spirochaeta sp.
AAAGATTGAGGATGGTGGAACAGTACAACCTACGATGAGTACCTCTGAAATGGCTGATGCAATATATAAATTTATGCATAAAAAACTCGTTGATGAAACTATGGAAACTTTAAAAGAATTACTGGATTTAAAAGATGATCAAACGAGCAACGTAGATAAACCATGTGGAAATATATGTGATATTTGTAATTGTGAGATTAACGCATCAAATCGTGAAATAATAAGCGCTGATAAATTCAAACAGATTGTCCGCAATGGTTTTAATCCATTCAATGAAAACATCACTCATCCTCTTACAGGGCTTCCCCTATCAGATCTTGGAGCTGCGCTTGGTCTTTCGGTTGAAGAACAATATGAAAATTGGAAAGAACAATCACTAAACACAGATGATGATTGGGCCTTGTGCACAAACTGTGCGAAAATAGCAACACATCAATAAACATCCATCACAAAAATACGACACATGTAGGCCCGGCGACGGAAATCGTGAGAATATCACCGGGAAGCTACGAAGATGCAGTTTCTCATACGATAATCAGTACATGAAGCGACGCATAGTTCCTGCCGCCGTTCCAGCTGCGATATTAACTGTATTAATCGTAATCGCCATGTCGGGTTGCCGCACCGTCGAAGAGCCCGCCCCCCAGCCGGTACCCCAAACAGTCCCTGAGCCCGAACCCGCCAGGGAACCTGACCCCCTGGATATAGAATGGGGCGGTACGGCCTGGATTCTACCCGATCCACCGGATAAATCGCCGAAGGAATTTCCCGGGTACCGCGGTTTCTACCTGGGAAGAGATGGTCGGCTTCTGCTGATAAACCAGGACAATGCCGCCGGTAACAACTGGTTGGTTGAGGGAAACCGAATCTCTCTGTCCCTGCTGGAAGGAATTCCAAGTCTGCCCCTGGATGGAACCTTTATCATTTTTCCCGGCTTACCGGCCTGCACTGCGAGCGGAGAAGAGATTCAGAGCATCAGACTGGTCCCGGAAGCTATGCCGGCAGCCGATGGTATTACCCTGAATCGGGTGATCGTGAATATCGACATCATCGAAAATCACTGGATACCCAGAAGCCTCAAAGGAGGTGATGAGGTGATGTGGCCCATGAATAGGGAGATCCATTTGATGCTGCTGCCCGGTGTCACCGGCATGGGTGTCCTGGGTTACGGCGGGGAAAACCGATTCCGGGGGGACGTACAATTGGGAGAAGAATCTTTCGTCGTCGGACCCTTGTCGATGACCCGCCGTATCGGCCCGGCCTCTGAATTCGAGAACCTATATGTCCGGCGCATTTCCGAAACCAATCGCTTTGTTCAAGCCGGGGACGACCTGTTTCTCTATGCCGGCACTTATCCGGTGGTGGCATTCAGGGTAAGACTCTTCGACTAATCAATACACCACCAGTTTGTGAAACACGACAGTCTGGTACCCGCTGACGAAGACTCCCACCTCGTCCGGGGATTCCATGCCCTCGACAGTAAAATCAGCAATGGGAACATCGTCCACCCGGAAGGAGTAGCGGTCGCCCGGGGCCCAGGCGATATCCCTCATGGACCAGCCGTAGCGGCCCTTCGGCACGAAAACCCGATACCCGAACCGAAGCGACCGGGTCTTCCACGGACATCCGGCCGATGAGAGCGGCAGTATCCCCGTCTATTTCGATTTTTCCACCGGTGAGAACCTTTACGGCGTAATGACGGATGCCCCAGTCCGGATCCTCAAGAGCGGTCCCGAGGGACGAGGCGTCGAGTCCTGCCGGATCAGCGGAAAGAATGACTGTACTTACTGATGCCCTGATAAAGTAAGTGTATGTTGTTGTCGTTGTCACTCCTCCGTAAGAGCCATAAAATCCGCTTGTGGCTGAGTCGACACTTTGATTCTGCTGTCGGAAGCTCAGGAATGTGATCCGTCCGGATTCCACCGGGATCAGGAACCGCTCCTCTTTTTGCTCAGGAGCAACGTCAGGATTGGTGTTTTGGTAATACCCTGGTTGCTAAAAGCCTTCCGGCGGCCGATTGGGTCTTGTTCTCTCCCCACTGCCCTCCGGTGCATTCGGTCCGTACCAGTTATCAAAAGCCATGCGCCCGAAAATGGGAAAATAAAAGAAATTGCCCTTGTACGCCCGACTCAAAGCCACCAGAGACATGACGAGATAGGCAACATTCAACGCAGCGACAAACGCCAGATAGATCCAGAATGAATTATAGAATCCGAACTCTCTTACCAGGTTACGAATCAGCCAGAACAACAGACCGGCATTGGCAATGGTAACCGGAATCTGGGAAGTGAAGGACTGAAGAGCATGAAAGGCCACGAACTTCGATTTCTTTTTATGAATGCCGTAATAGATTCCGGCGGCCACCAGGTTCAGGAAGGGAAGCGGCAAACCGATACCCCAGGCGGCGAACATCATAAAGTACGCCCCCATGGCATCTTCCCTTTCCCGTCGGGGAATCTCATCCGGTTGCGGTAATATAATCGTCATTCGGCACCATTGAACGGCGGATAATCGTCGGTGTAGCAGGACAGATAAAGAGATACACGCATGCTCCAGCGGAGATAGTGAATGATGAAATCAAACATGCTCTCCGGGAATCTGCCGGTGAAGAGTATCGCCCACCAGGCCAGGAACTGAACGATGCCGACAGCCATGCCATAGAATCCCAGAAGGAATCCATGGGGAATGCCCACGTAGATCCAGCCGAACAGTGCTCTCACCAGAACCAGGCCCCGGCTGACACTCTCGGGATTCTCGAACTCAATTGTGGCCTCATCATTACTCCCGCCGGTTCCGATGGCGGGATAATCGTCCCGCATATTCATCAGTGAGGCGGTCAGGCGAATCTCCCACTGCCGGAATTTTTTCTGGAACTCATAGGTGCTTTCGGGGATGTGCCCGGTGAAGAGCACCGCCCAGAATTTGACAAAGTCGAGAATGCCGTACCATATGGACACGAAAAACAGCATGAAAGCATGGGGGAAGAGGATGTATATCCATCCGAAAAAAGTACGCAGCAGAAGCTGCCCCCGGGAATTGCTCTCCTGAAGATTGAGTATCAGTTCCATAGAAACGTCCTTATAAATCCCATTATTTATTCTATCTTATACAGTCATGATTAAATCTCAAGATGAACCCGGAATAACGATAACATTTCCGCCTTTATCATCTACAATCCCGGCTATGTCCGCCGATTTTCGAAACAATCTTGATAATTATCAGAGCCGTTATCCCGAGGAAACATCTCGTGTTGACCTCTTTCGCTCCCTTTTATCCCTTCCCGACGCCTTTTGCAGAACCTGTAGCCCGGGTCATTTTACCGCTTCCGCACTGATTCTTGACTCCTCAAAGACCCGGGTACTGCTGGTGGAGCACAGGAAACTGGGCTTCTGGGTTCAGCCCGGGGGGCATGCCGACGGAGAGACTCATCTTGAAAACGTGGCTTCCAGGGAAGTGGAGGAAGAAACCGGAATATCGGAATTTCTGAGTGAAAACTCGATTCTCGACCTGGATATCCATCCCATCCCGGCCCGGAAAGACGAGGCTGCCCATTACCACTACGACGTCCGATACCTTTTCATCGCGAATCCCGCTCTACCACTGATTCTCAGCAACGAATCAACTGACCTCCGCTGGATTGCAGTCGAGGGTCTGAAGGACTTCACCCGGGAAGAGTCGATGTTCAGGATGCTGAAGAAGGCCGGGGCTCTGTCGGATGTCGGCCCGTCAGGTATTACGCGGCGTTGATTTTTTCTGTTATCTCATATCCGGCATGAAGTATGCGCCGGTTCACCGGATTGTGCTTCCGGTTCCGGGCGGATATCACCTCATCCAGTGCCGCTTCCACGGCATCCATGGGTACCAGATCGGGCTTGAGTTTCAAGAGCGCCCCGATAGCCGCCATGTTGGCACCTCTTTCAGTGCCTTCGGCCAGGGAGAGATCAGTGGCGTCCAGAGGAATAAGAACCAGATCAGACCGCGTTGGAGCCATCTTCACCAGCGAGGAATTCCAGATCAATAGCCCTCCGGGGCGAATCCGGGACTCGAATTTGGCCACCGAGGGGCCGTTCAGGGCAATGACGATACTCGGGCGTTCAATGACCGGTGAAGCGATTTCTTCATCGCTGATTACCACTGAGCAATTGGCTGTTCCACCCCGCATTTCAGCGCCGTAAGAGGGAATATGGGATACATGCTTCCCCTGCCGCATGGCCGCGACACAGAGAAGTCTGCCGGTAAGCAGAACGCCCTGTCCGCCGAACCCGGCAATGATGAGTTCTTCGGTCATGAGGCCTGTTTCTCCTCTTTCTTCTCTTCCGGTCGATCCCGGAATTTCTTCAGGGGAAACCAGGGAATCATAGCGTCTTTCACCCAGTCGGCTCCGACAACCGGTTCCACACCCAAGTTGGTGGGGCACATGGAAAGGATTTCCACGAATGAATATCCCAGCCCCTCTTTCTGATACTTCAGGGCTTTGAGAATGGCTTTCTTCGTCTTTCTCACCGAGGCAGGATTGTGAACCGAAGTACGCTCGATGTAGACCGGAGACTCCAGAGTATCCAGAAGCTCGCAGGCCCGAATGGGGAAACCGACTTCGGCGGGATTTCGGCCGTAGGGGCTGGTCAGGGTTTTCTGGCCTTCCAGAGTGGTGGGTGCCATCTGTCCGCCGGTCATACCATAGACGGCGTTGTTGACGAAGATGATGGTGATGTCTTCACCCCGATTGGCCGTGTGGATGGTTTCCCCGGTACCGATGGCCAGCAGGTCACCGTCTCCCTGATAGGATATCACCATCTTGTCCGGGAGGGCCCGCTTGAGCCCGGTGGCCACCGCCGGCGCCCTGCCGTGGGCGGCCTCGAGACCATCGACTTCAATGTATTTATAAGCCAGAACCGCACACCCCACCGGAGCAATCAGGATGGTCCGATCCAGAACCTCCAGCTCCTCAAGAGCCTCGGCAATGAGTTTATGTATAATCCCGTGTCCGCATCCGGCGCAATAATGGGTCCGGACGTCGGTGAGTCCCTTAGGACGCTTGTACATGGGTATGGTTTTCGCGCTCATAACTATTAATCCTTTCGATAATGTCGTCCAGGGCGGGTACGGCGCCGCCGGCTCGGCCGTAAAGATCAACTTCCACCTCTCCGTTCACCGACAGTTTCACATCTTCCACAAGCTGACCCATACTCATCTCAACGGTGAGTACCTTGCCGGCATTCCTCGCTATCTCATGCAGTTCCCGGTCCGGGAAGGGCCAGAGCGAGAGGGGGCGGAACAAACCGGCTTTCACACCTTCATCCCGAAGCCGATCAACTGCTTTCCTGGCGATGCGGGCTGCGGTACCGTAGGCAACAATAAGCCATTCCGCGTTATCCGTATGGTAGGTGTCGATACGTCTGATGTTCTCGCTGATCAGATCGTATTTCTCCTGCAGGTGCAGGTTGTGTTCCTCCAGGGCATTGTCCGGAATAAGCTTCAGAGATGCGATGATATTCTTGCTGCGACCTTTGGCTCCGGTTAGAGCCCAGGGCTTCTCGAAGGTTTTACCCGTTGGTTCCGGCAGAACGACCGGCTCAGACATCTGTCCGATATAGCCGTCGGCAAGAATCAAGACGGGTATCCGGTACTGATCGGCCAGATCGAAAGCGTCTACGGTAAAATCCGCCAGCTCCTGGGCACTTCCCGGAGCAAGGACGATGGTCCGATAATCCCCGTTGCCTCCACCCCGGGTGGCCTGGAAATAATCCCCCTGGGCACCTGCGATGGCACCCAGTCCGGGTCCGCCCCGCATAACGTTAACAAGGACACAGGGCAGTTCGGAACCTGCAATGTAGGAAATACCTTCCTGCTTGAGAGCCATACCGGGAGAAGAAGAACTGGTCATGGCCCTCACTCCACCGGCAGCTGCGCCCAAAACCATGCTGATGGCCGCCAGCTCACTTTCGGCCTGGAGAAAGGTTCCTCCGACTTCCGGCATCCGCCGGGACATATAAGCGGGAATCTCATTCTGCGGTGTGATGGGATAGGCAAAATATTGCCTGCACCCGGCGATAATCGCCGCCTCGGCCAGAGCTTCGTTACCTTTCATCAATACGGTTTTAGACATCAGACGGCCTCCACCAGTTTGTCAATCTCTATTGCAGCTTCCGGACACATCACCGCACAGGCACCACAGGCGATACAAAGAGATTCGTCGGTACAGACGGTGTAGTAAGCACCTTGGTCGTTGAGATCTGTTGTTTTCACCAGGATGTCTTTCGGACAGTTGGCGATGCAAAGGCCGCAGCCCTTGCATCTTTCCTTATCTATTATGGGTATGCCCCGGTTCATCGAGGCCTCCTTAATCGGACTTGTTTTTGACAAAATAAGCCTTGTGTCATCAAAACGCAAGGTTAAATTTGTCTGCCGGATCAATAAAAACCATGATATTTCGATTATTTCTTTGTTTTTCTTGTTATGGTAATTAATCACTAGTAAGGGAATACTAGACATTGTACGTTTGTTTTCAAATCATCTATGATAATTAATCTGGTTTTACTGATTATTTCGTTATTTTGACATCTTATAGTTTGTGTCAAGATAACAATTCTTCTCTGGAGCGCCTGATATTGAAAGCCATGCGTTTCGACCGGAATATATGATGATAAATATGTTAAGAATAGATGGATA
Organism: Spirochaeta sp.; assembly: GCA_030592625.1. Taxonomy (GTDB): domain Bacteria; phylum Spirochaetota; class Spirochaetia; order DSM-2461; family DSM-2461; genus UBA2779. Next base: position 6,670 of record JAUVIY010000112.1, read on the forward strand.
TAAGAGGAATCAGTCGACTGCGTAGTGTCTGAGGGGTTCCAGATCCATCCGCAATGTCACCACAGCCCTGATCGAACCGCTTGATAGACCGGTTATCGGGAACTCTGTGAAAGCCACTCGGCCTTTGACTTCCCTGGGTCGGTTGTATTCTCTCACCCTGAGCCAGGCCCTGAGAGTTTCCCTGACTGCCGCTTCCATGGCTTCCCGCCGGGAGCCGAAATTGATTGGTGCTGTTCCGGAACCGGTTGCCGAGGGATAGGCTTCGCCGTTCCATCCCTCCAGCCGGCTTTCCTGGGTTGCATCAGGAGTATATTCCAGAAGTATATGGATGAAATCGTTCTCCCGGACAACGGAGACGGTCTTCATCCGCGGGTCTCCCCTTGGAATCAGGACAAGCGGCTCGATTAACAGTTCCTCATCAACGGCTCTGGCCACCGAAGAAGGTGTCCAGGTTACCGAGTATCCGTAAATCATTCCCGAGACCGCCCAGCGCGCATCCTCCAGAAGAATGTTTAATGCTTTCTCTTCCCGTTCCGACAGTTCCCCGGTTTCACGGACGTTTTCTCCGGGTGAGACTATTTCCATCAGATCGGCCCGCACCCAGAATTCCCCCCGGATCGGATCGGCTCCGACGGGTGGAACGGTGAGAAGCCAGAATGTCAGGGCTCCGAGAATATATTTCAGCGTCCGTCCCTCATCATTTTGATGGGATTAATCTTGAGCCGGATCATAAAATAAAGGAAACCGAAAGCCAGGCCGCTCAGGTGGGTCAGATGAGCAATATTGCCCCCTCGTCCGAAGACGTGTGAGTAGAGATCAATTGATGCATACAGAGCCAGAAAATAGGGAGCTTTTATCGGCAATATGCCCCAGATCAGGATTCGGGCCCGGGGATAATAAGTTGCGAATCCCAGCATAACGGCATAGAGGGCACCCGAGGCTCCGACGATGGGCAGATAGACCCCTGAACCCGCCGCTTTATAGGCAAATACGGAAAAAACTCCTGCCAGAGCACCGGTGACAAGATAATAGGTCAGAAACTCCCTGCTTCCCATACGCTCTTCCAGTACCGGCCCTGCAAATACCAGAATGATCATGTTGAAAAACAGGTGGAAGAAACCGGCGTGGGTAAACATGTAGGTAATCGGAGTCCAGAAGAATCCCCTTCCCAGGAGACCGGCGGTATAGATGGCCAGGAACTCAAAAAGCCCGGGCA
>JAUVIY010000334.1 GCA_030592625.1 Spirochaeta sp.
CCAGGACCGATCGAATTTTCATCATCACATCCATCGTCATCAATATCGCCATTCTGGGGACCAATTCCGCTTTGGCCTCCAGCAGCTCCTGGAACTCCGGCAATGGCAGGAACATCATCATCATGTTTATCTTCGTGGCTCTGCTTTGTGTAGTGAATCTGGTGGCTGAGATAGGCATTATCAAGGGAAGACAAAACCGGACAAAGCTGCTGAACGGGCTGATAAAGATGTACGAGGAACATGGCGTAGACGGATATTACGATAAATCACTGCTTGCGTCCTACAAGATCCGTTACAACATGTTCATGCTGGTGGTACTGTTCACTGGACTGACGGCTGTAATGATACCCTTCATCGTTATCTGAAAAAGGGGCGGACACAACGTGCCCACCCCTTACCGGAGAGAAATGAAAAAACTGATTTTAAATGAACGAGGTATGTAACTACAGTTTCATACCCTTTCATTTAATTACCCCATGACGAGGTTCTTGCAAAATGGTAATTTTGAAAGAACCTCAATTACTTATTCAGGATGAATTCCAGTTCATCACCCTGACGGGTTATCTTGAGCTCAATACGTTCTTCGGAATTCACCAGTTCATAGAAATGCTGCAGGTTGCGGACATTGCGACGATTGATGGATTTGATAACGTCCCCGCTGCGAAGCCCCAGGGCCGACGCGGGGCTGTCCTCGACGACTCCGCCAATGAGAACATTGCCGGCAGTACGGGGAATTCTCATCTGGTCGCGTAGTTCTGATGTTACAGGAACCGCTGAAAATCCCGGCCATACGTTCACTTTCAGGCCGTCACGCTCGATGGTGCGTACGGCCAGTGTGATAGTGAAGTTGACGGTCTTCCCATCCCTGATAAGGGTAACCGGAACGCTCTCATCGGGTACGAGGGACGCGACGGTCCGGGAAAGATCGTTGGAATTTTCAATAACCCGACCGGCCATTCTGGTAATCAGGTCACCGGGGCGAATATCACCCCTCATGGCCGGGGATTCACCGTATACGTTGTAGATGAAAGCGCCTTTTCTGCCGTCCAGGTTCAGTTCTTCGGCCAGGGTGTCGTTCAGGTCACCCATATTGACGCCGAGCCAGGCATATTCAACACTGCCCTTCTCGATGAAATCATCGATAGCCCGTCTTGCATTGTTGATGGGGATGGCGAATCCCAGTCCGATATTACCGCCGCTGGTGGATGCGATTAATGTATTGATACCGATAACCTCTCCGTTGAGGTTCACCAGGGCTCCACCGGAATTCCCCTGATTGATTGACGCATCGGTTTGAAGATAATCCGTGAAATTCTGTCCAAATGCATTTCTACCCTTGGCGCTGATGATACCGGCAGTGACTGTGGATTCGAACCCCAGGGGGTTGCCGATGGCCAGGACCCAGTCACCGACCCAGACATCATCCGAATTACCCAGCTTGGCAACTGGGACACTGTCACGAGTTTCGATGGCGATGAGGGCCAGGTCCCGGAGGGGATCGCCGCCGATAAATTCTCCGGTAAAACTGCGGCCGTCATTCAGGTTCACTTCGATTTCATCGGCCCCGCTGACGACATGATTGTTCGTTAAAACGTACACGGTATTCCCCCGCCTCTCGACGATGACACCGGAGCCCAAACCTTCCTGCCTGAAGGAATGGGTCTGAGGTGATTCGGGCTGTTTTTGTGAGTTGGGGAAACGAAAAAAGAACTCGAAAGGATTCACGGTCCGGCGTTCTATGATATTGATGGTGTTCACCTGAACAACGACGGGACGGACTTCCTGGGAGACTTGCCTGAACGCATTCTGCAGTTCAAGAGCGGCATTCCTTGATTGTGCGGAAGCCGGTACAGTTATGATGAAAGCGGAGAGACTCAGGAGAATCCCCAAGGCTATAATAATCCGGCCGGGCCGGTGAATTTTCTGAAGGGTCATGTTATCACTCCTTAGTTGTTGATAAAGAGGATACTACGCAAACCTTGCCGGAACCTTTCAGGAATCTTACGCTTCTGAAATGTTCTTAAGGGGTTTTGTCGGAAAACTCACGCGAAAACAGGCACCGCGACCTTTAATATCGGAGACGCCGACAGATCCGCCATGGGCTTCAACCAGGGCTTTCACCATGCTCAGCCCCAGTCCGAGTCCCCGGGATCCCCGGCTCCTGTCACCCCGGTAGAGACGCTCAAACACTTTATTAATTTCATCATCGGGAACACCGGGACCATCATCGGTGATTTCGGCCCAACTCAATCCTCCGGTGATGCCGCATCGAATATCGATATCTCCTCCATCCGGACCATATTTTACGGCATTATCAACAAGGTTCCCGAGGATCTGCCTGAGTCTCACCGGATCTCCCAGGAGAGGTACTGATTCCGGGGCGTCAAGATGCAATGTCTGATCTTTTTCTTCGGCAATGAATTCATACATATCAATCACCTCGGCAGCCAGGGTGCTCAGATTACAGGAAACACCATCCAGATGGAGCATTCCCTGTTCGGCTTCGGCTATATCCATGAGTGCCGAGAGCAGAGCTCCGGCCAGATCCGTCTGCTCCACCACCAGTGCCAGAGCTTCCTCATATTCACCGGGATCTCTCTTCCTCAAGGCCAGTTCGGCATGCCCCCTGAGTCTCGTCAACGGAGTCCGTAAATCATGGGCAACGGCATCCAGGGTATCCTTCATCCCTCCGATCAGGGATTCCACTCTGTCCAGCAGACGATTGTACCGGCTTATGAGACCATCCAGCTGATCTCCGGTACCGGGGCTGTCCAGCCTTCGGCTGAGTTCTCCGGTTATGATGATGCGGTCGATTTCATCATTAAGACTGACGATAGGGGACAGGAGTCTGCGGGACGATATGATGCCGACCAGGACTCCGGCAATGATGATGGCCGCCAGAGCCCAGGGATAATTTCTCTGATACATTCCAACGAGAAACTGTCGGTTTTCCGTGCTGATACCCACAAAAAGCCGGGTTCCGTCATCCAATACAGCACCGGTGATGAGAAGAGCGTAAGGTACGCCGTCGGCTCTCAGAGTTTCGTATGATCCGGGAATGAGCAATAACAGATCGGAATCCATGAGATTAAACTGTTCCCAGCCACCGGGGATGAGGGCTCCGAGCATCTCGCCGTCAGGGGCGTCAAGCATGAGCAGGAAGGGACGCCCTCCGTGTTCTTTCATATCAACCGTCGCGCGTTCCAGTACGGCATCATTTCCACCGTATTGCCAGGAGGCCCAGTATGAGAGAAGCCGGGAGTCCAGCTCGGCCCGGTCCTGATCCCCGAATCCGATGAAGAGAGATGCGAGGAGGATGCCGTATACAACGACCGAGGAAACGGCGGCGGCCAGGGTGACGATAAGGGTCAGGCGGACATTGATCCGC
>JAUVIY010000044.1 GCA_030592625.1 Spirochaeta sp.
CTCTTCATAAGGCTTTCCTTTCCGGCTGGTTGTTTTGTCACATACCATTATACCGGGGGTTAGCCTTTTTGTGTCTTGGCTATGCAATTAGGAAAATACTACTTAATGGGAGTTTTGAAAGAGGCTCTATTATCTTTCGTTATCGGGAGTAATTCCGTCATACTCATAAGGCTTTGTTCCAGAATGGGCAATTTATCTTCCAGGTCTGGCGGCATAGATGCCGGCCAATAGCTGTAAACCGTTCCACTTATCATTCCCCCGCCAATTTCGCCGACTGCTGCGATCATTTGCCTTATAAAGTTCAAGCCTCTTCGGCGAGTGGCATCATCCAGGGAAAAACATCTTTTTCCGGAGTCAATCCGATCCCATAAGAGAGTGATATCCCAAGATCCCGGGCTTCCTGACTCAGCTGCTGACACTCTCCAGAAGTTAAAGACATAAGGGTTCACCTGTTTACTTCGAGCTGATCGAAACCAAGAATATTCACCTTATTCACAAAGGGCAGGAAATCGACATCCCACTCCTTTATCCAGAATGGATAGTAAATTCCTACATTTCTTATAGTTTTTTTCATATCTCAGGCTCTTTTAGGTCTGTAACTCCGGCTGAAGTTTCTGTTTCAATGAGTCCGCGTACATGGCGATGAAGATGACACCTCCCCTTACAAAAGGGTATAGATAGGGAGAAGCCCCCAGATGATTTAAAGAGTTTTCTATAAGTATCAGCGTTATGCCTCCCAGAAAGACGCCGGGAAGAATCTTGCCTTCTCCACCGAACAGACTGATTCCACCGATAACGAGAGCACCAATTGCCGTAAATTCCATTCCCGAACCCATGTGAAGGGTAACGGACCCCAACTGACAGATAGAAAACAATCCTCCCAGACTGGCAAAAAATCCCGAGAGAATGAAGGCTAGTAAAGTGACTTTATTAGTTTTAATCCCTACTTTCCGGGCCGTCTCTTCGGAGTTCCCGATGGCCACCACATGCCGTCCGAACCAGGACCACTGATGCAAGAGATAGACAAGGACAAGAATGACTAGACCGATCAGGATATCCACGTACACCGGCCCGATCCGCAGATTGCCGAAGTTCCGGATATTATCCGGTAGGCTGATCACCCGGGATCTCACGACTTGCAGGGCTATACCCCGGTAAATGAACATTGTTCCCATAGAAGCGATGAGAGGATTAATCCTCAGGTACACGACAATCAGCCCGGTGATAGCCCCGGCCGCTGCTCCAACCAGCAGAATCGCTGGAAGAGCCAAAATCTGTGGGACATTGAACCGGACAATCATGACGGCACTGATGGCCGTGGAAAGAAAGGCCGTGGAACCGACAGATAGATCGATCTTGCCCATCATAATTACCAAGGCCAACCCGCAGCAAACAATCATCAGGGGTACGGCCGAATGGATTATGCCGAGAATATTTGAAAATGAGAAAAACTGGTCTGTCGCCATCGATACGACAATCACCAGCATAGCCAGAATAATGGGGAAGCCGTAAGAAAGGAGTATCGTATTCAGCTTCTTCATTCCTTATCACCTTTAGCGAAACCGCTGGCCGCAGCCATCAGATCTTCCTTGCTAACCCCCTGGGGATACATCCCGGTGATTGATCCACGGTCTATAACAGCGATACGGTCACTCATATTCATTAATTCATCTATATCAGAAGTTACCAGGAGTACGGAAGAACCGCTTTGTACAAAATCATTAATGATCTGATGCATATCCCGCTTCGCTCCGACATCAAGTCCCCGTGTGGGTTCATCCATTAATAGAATCATGGGAGCCCGTTGCAGCCACTTACCGACAATCACCTTCTGTTGGTTTCCGCCGCTCAATGTACCCGCCGGTTGGTCGACATTGGATATCTTGATATCCAGTTTTTTAATGTACTTTTTCGACTCCACCTTAATCTTTTCATCATTCATGAAAGGTCCTGCGGATAAATAAGATCGGAGGTTCGCCAAGGACATATTATCCAAAATTGAAGATGGTAGCAGCATGCCGTCCTCTCTCCGGTTCTCGGTAATGTAGCCGAAGTATTTTGACGCTTTCCGCTTATAAAGCGGAACCATTCTCTTCTCTTCCCGGATCTCGACATCATAGGTATCGTTCGGATCAAGACCCACCAGCGACCGAATAAACTCGGTTCTCCCGGAACCCAGAAGCCCCCACAATCCGAGTATTTCTCCTTTATGGAGATCCATTTGTATTTCCTTCAGAACACCACTGCGAGAGAGATTCTTTACTCTTAGGTTCAGGGATTCCGAAACAGAGTGCTGATCACGGCTGTAATAGACATCTGTGTCGGACTCCCCGATCATCAGAGTAACGATATCCGTATAAGTAAGATTTTCGATCGTATCACCCCCGACATATTCACCGTTTCGCAGTACCACTGCCCGGTCGCAGACCGGAAACACTTCATCTAAAAAATGGGTGATATAGATGATGGCGACGCCTTTGCTCTTCAAAACGGCAACTGCATCGAACAAACGGGATTTCTCTTTTCCGGTTAAGGAGGATGTTGGTTCGTCTAAAATCAGTATCCGTGGATTCATCAATAGAGCCCGGGCGATCTCCACCATTTGCTGATCTCCGGACCCCAGGTGCTTTACCTGAGTCCGGGGAGAAAGATGACAATTCAACGATTCTAGTACTGTCTTGCATTGTTCCTCCATCAGGTTGCGGGCCAGCAGGCCGATGGAGGTAGTTTGATAACTATTGATAAAAAGATTCTCAGCAATGGTCATTGTTAGCATCAAAGCGATTTCCTGATGTACGAATCCAATGCCGTTATTAATGGAATCCTGTGGACTGGAGATAGCGACGTTGCGTCCTTCGATAAGAACACCACCGCTGTCAGGCTGTATGTTCCCCCCCAGGATATTCATCAGAGTACTTTTTCCGGCACCATTAGCGCCAATGAGTGCCAGAGCTTCTCCAGAACAGACATCAAAGGATACGTTGCTGAGGGCTTTCACTCCAGGAAAGGCCTTGCTGACTTCATTAAATCTTAGTGTAGGAACACTCAAATCGTCCTCCTAATTCCTGTGCCGGATAGAATCGAGGCATACAAAGGTAATAATCACAATTCCTTTGACAATTAGGGTCATATAATAAGAAATCTGCATCATGTTCATGCTGTTGCTGATTAAAGTAATAATTAGGGTCCCCAGGACTGCTCCCATCGGTGTTCCGAATCCACCCTGGAAGCTGACACCACCGACTACGGCGGAACTGACGATATTCAACACGACACCTTCCTGACCCATGGTGGACGAAGCGGAGGCAAGCCGGCTGGTAATAAGAAGCGAGGCCATACCGGCAAAGAGACCCGACCAGGCATAGGCTCCAAGAAGAACTTTCCGGGTCGGGATTCCGGAAACCGTTGCGGTGTTGATGTTAATTCCCGTAGCATAAAGCCATCGTCCCCAGATGCTTTTTTTAGCAAGAACAGTGGCTACAAACGTCATAAAGGCCAGATAAATCACCGAGACGGGAATGATACCAATTTTCCCACTAAAGGCATTCAAGTAGGTCCCGTTGGAAATAGGGATACTGACCTTACTGGTCAGCCAAACACAGATACCCATTCCAATAATCTGTATGGAAAGAGTGACAACAAAGGGAATCATTCTGAGAAAACCAATGGCATAACCATTAATCAGACCCAAGAACAGTCCCACCAATATGGATATCAGCACCGCCATCATGATGCCGGCTCCGTTCTGCATGGCCATGGCGGCCAGAATTCCACTTAAAGCCATCACGGATGGAATTGATAAATCAATACCCCCAGTGATAAATACAGCCGTGATCCCTATGACCATAAAACCGAGGGCGGCGGACTGGTTGAGTACATTAATTATATTTCTGGTAGTAAAGAAACCGGGAGTCACCAGGGCTATCCAACAGAAGATAATTGCCAGTGCGATAACAGAACTGTTGGTAATCAACAGTTTTTTCCAGTTAACGGATTTTGATACGCGACGAAATACTATTCTATCCATCAATTAAATTAACCTCTCTCTATAAATAGGAAGTGCGGCCCTGCCTTCATTCCACAGAGCCACCCCCCCCGTAAGGCAGCAGAAAACGAAGAACTATTCCGCGTATTCCTTGGTCCACATATAGTCGAGTTTATCGACATTCTCAGGGGTTGCTACGCGTCCCGCTACAAGAAAGGCTTCGCCGCCCAGGTCCTCACCTTTGTACAGACGCCCAACCACTTCAACCAGTTCTACGGCATGGAAATAGGCATCATAGGTTGTGGCTACGTCGATGTATCCCTCTTTCATGGCATCGAAGCCCTGAGGATTCACATCCTGAGTGGCAATCCAGACATGTTTGGGATGGCCAACCGGATAATACCGGTCCGCCGCTTCCAGAGCCGATTGAACGGCGGAAAATGCAAAGTCGCTGGCGATAAACATGGCATTCGCTTCAGGGTAGGCCTCTAGAGCGTTAGCTGTACCGCTACGGAATTTCTCGGGATTCCATTCAGTAGGCACTTGAATAATGGTTTCCCAAGCATCAGTCTTATCTTCAACTGAATGCCATCCGTCAGACCGTTGAACTGCGTTAATATCCCGCAGGTCACCCATCAGTTCGATAACTTTGCCATCAACACCGTTCTCGGTAAGCAGTTCAGCAAAGTATTCAGCAGTGCTGACTGCCTGATTGAAACTGTCGGCCCCGACATGAGCGTCTGGCTTCACGCCATCCGAAGATCTGTCAAAGGTCACGAACTTGATGCCCGCATTATGAGCGGCCCGTATCGATGCACCAATAGCCGCTGCATCATGAGGTCGTGCTACAATGACATCAACATTCAGCGCGATAAGATCGTCAATGTTCGACGCCTGCTGAATAGGATCTGAGTCCGAAACATTCACAACCCACTTGAAGGTAACACCGTTTTCTTCACCATACTCCTTGGAATACATCTTCATGTAATCTTCCCAGGCTTGGACCAGGGATTGCATCTTTTCATTCCATGCAAGACCTACGACGATGACATTGTCTTCCTTACTTTCGCTTTGTTCACCAGAGCCGTTCGCCCACATCATGCTAGTGACGAGCATTAAAGCGAGTGCGATTACCAATACTTTCCGATTCATAGAATCCTCCTGAAAATTTATAATTCAGGATGTAGGGAGAATGGTAGAGTCGTAAACTTTGAATTCAGCAGAAGGTTTCAAAGGGATGTCTGGAACGTATTCAAATTATTGCGATCTCTCCGAATTATGCAGAAGATGATGGGTAATGCTTTATTTTCGCAATTCGCGTCGGATGAATCGACAAGCCCTCCGATAACCTGTCACCTACTGGAAAACAGTATCGGGATCGTGGGCAGCGCTGAACGTTGGAAGAGGTTTTCATGAAGGGATATTTGAGATGTTCTTGCTCCCCCCGGATTTTCAAGTATAGTTTGATAGACGTTTTCTGACCGATCCCCAGAAACCGTCCCATTACGATGCAAAATCTCACCGGTAATGCAGACATCCGGATGTTTAATAGGTTATCCGTCGGAGGAGCAACAGATTGAGAAAAATTGGTTATATCATAATGGGGTCGGTAATCGTCGTTTTTCTCATCTCTTTGACGGTGTTTTTGTTCACTTCAGAAAAGAATCCCTCGAAGAAGATCATTACAGTGGAATTTTCATTCGGCGCTGAAGATACGATTCTCTACACCGCTATGGAGGATTTTTTTAACAAAGCCATTGAATATTCACAAGCCGATATAAAAGTGCGGTACAGTCATGCCTATACCAGCCATTTACTTCAGGCAAGTAATATCCGGGATGGGATACTGAGGAAACCTGACGTTATCGTGGTTATGCCCCAGGATTCTTCAAGGATTGTAGCGAGTATCGAAGAAGTCCAGAAGGCTGGAATCCCTATTGTGATGTACAACAGACCCTCCGATCCCACCTCCCCTGTACAACCTACAGCGTATGTCGGATTGGATACTTACAATCAAGCTTATACTACTTCCATCGCCCTGTTTAAACTCATGAGAGAAGATGGAATTGAACCTCGTGTTATTAATTTGATGGGTAAGACAACGGATCGCAACGCTTTGCTCCGGCGGAACGGCCTCTATGATGCCGCAGAGGAGATGAACGTTGCGATTCTCGGGGATGTCGAAACAAACTGGAACTCCCTGACAGCACAGAAGAACCTGACAACATTTTATCCGCAGCACAATACGGCTAACGCTCTATTCTGTGCTTCTGACTGGATAATGCCAGGAGTGGAACAGGCTCTAAGGCAGCTGGATAAGTGGTATCCCTATGGTCATCCTGAGCATATCTATATCGGGAGTCAGGATGTCTATCCTCAGGGCTTGTCCTTGATGTATGAAGGTTATATCGATGTTAACACTGCCTTTGATATTTACCCAATGTCCATGATGCTGCTCCAGGTTATTCTCATGATCGTTAATGAACAGGACTTATCCCAATCCTCCTATTTAATTCCCGGTCGGATTGTAACAATGAATAACGTCGAATCGATTACGGAGCTCTGGACCGAGCAGTATCTGGAGGATTAGGAGCTTATAAACTGTTTGCGAAACCGAGACGGTGTCACCCCAAATTTCTTCTTGAAAAGGGTGTAGAAATAGGTCTCATTTGAAAATCCGACATTATGGCAGATATAACCGATTGTTTGATCCGTTTCTTTCAGTGTTGAACATGCCTCTTCCAGCCGTCGGTCATTAATGGTATCGGAGATGGATTGAGAGACAATCCTTTTATAGATTCTTCCTATATAGGTGGGAGAGTGATGAACCATATCAGCTAGAAGTTCCAGAGAGATATTGGGATCTCTGAATCTTTCTTCGATAATATCCTGGATGAGGGTAATTACCTCTTCGTGTTTTTTTGAATTCAACTGTTTTACCTGTTCAGTAAGATTCCGAACAAGGTGAAATAACCGCCGCTTGATCTCCGGGAGGGTTTCCAGAAGGGAGATGTCATAACCCTCATGCAGTCTGCTGTCATAAGAGGAAATACTGTAATTCCGGACGATTAGCTGTAGCGTATCCATAATTGATGAAATCAAGCGCAGGGAGGTCATTTTAATAACAGGATATGAATAGTCGATGACGGTCTTTATAATCAAATCGTATAGGCTTTCCGCCTCTTTATCTCTACCCTGCTTGATGAGTTCATTAATCTGTATTTCTTGTGATAACGGATACTCGTAATCATTTTTCGCATAAGTTTCCACGATACTCGTATCGAGAACCGCATCGACTCCATAAACAAATCGATACCAGGAGGCGGCCAGGATTCTATGATAGCATTCGGCGATATCGGTGTAATCTCCCAGTCCCGTTTCAAAGACACTGAAGACATTGATCCGGATTTTTCTTGAATACTTGTCCCGGATATCGGTGATTTTTTCGTTCCAGTCTGTTTTGTCTCCGGAAGGATCGTTGATCAAAGCAATGATATTGCCCATATTGGCAAAAACCAAGGAAGAAAGGCTGGATTGTGCAAGAATTTCCTCCAGGTAAAATTCCAGGATATCGTTCCCCGGTTTATGATTCACTTCGCTATAATTCTCTTCGGTTGTTCCTTGATGACCGATATGGAAGAGAATGAAGACCATGGGCATCAACAGATCCAGGGATCTTGCTATCTCTTGGGTCTCGATAAATCCCTTTTCATCGGCGTTCTCATTCACAAGAAGTGTTCCCAGGATGGATGCCCGGGCTGACTGCCGTAGGGACCGTTTTTCTTTCTCCAGTACTGCGGATTTATTGATCATTCTATAGAGGATGAACATATTTATAAACATGAGAACCACAACAGTAGCGGACAGAACTATCAGTCTGCGAATCTGATTCTTAACTTCATCCTTCAATACTTGACCGGTGGAATCGATGATTCTGGAAAATTCCGCGCTGGAAACATCGAGGATACTGATTTCATTAAGGAAATTCATTATGGATACAGCTTCATCGAAGGAGAGATTATCCGTGTCTCTATATCGATAATAATGATATAATAAACCATTCGACCAGGCTTCCTCCGATCCCTCCAACGATCCCTCAAAAAGAATCGAGTCCAGTGTTTTCTGCGCCAATTGTAGGTTTCGTCGGGTAACCTGCCAGAGGTAATACGCTTCCTGAAGTTTCCCAGAACTGTATTCATCCATGTTCTTCTGAACTGTGTTGCTCAGGGCCTCCATTGAGTAAGAAAATTCGATAGTCTGAGTTGTCCATGCACTTTTTGCCCGGACAATGCTTCGATATCCACCCCGGTCTGTGATAGTCCGACCCAGAAGGATATCGTTTATCAGACGATCAAGAGAGTTCCACTTGTTAGTAATGGTTTTGGCGTCTTCGGATATATTGTTTAACGTCATTATTCGGGATCCGGAATGTATCAAAAAACCGATAAGAAGAACTAGGATGCAAATTAAGAAAATAAAAGGGATCAGGGGGGCTGGCGGAAGAGGCTTCCCGGGATTGTTGAGGTGTCTGTTTTTCCTTGATTCTTTTTTCAATACCTCTCCATCTTTTTCTTTGAACTCAGATAATGATTAAACTATATCACGCCACTGAGTTTATGGATTTAACTTAGGAAAGCATAGAAAGTACAAAGGTTTTATGGACTGTTTATCCCGGAAATCATCACAATTTAACCCCGATAAAGTATAATTCAGATATGGCTTCCACCAACAATACATTCACCTGCGTCACTACCGACTATGTCGAACCCGATATGAATTGGGAAGTCGAGCAATATGAATCCCTCGATATCGCTTACAGATTGAATCAATTACGCAAAGCGCCGCCTGAAGAGATTATCGCGGCCGCCGCAGATGCTCATGTGCTGATTGTTGACCAGGCGAAAATCACCCGGGAGGTGATTGAGGGACTTACCGAATGCAAATTGATAATCCGTCATGGTGATGGATACGACAACCTGAATATAAATGCGGCTATTGAGCATGGAATAGTCTGTGCCAACGAACCCGGATTCTGGAGTCGGGAAGTCGCCGAACAGGCCTTTGCCATGGCCCTGTCACTGGCTTTGAAAATACCCATCCAGGAGTCCGTGGCTCGTAGAGGAACCGATGAGGGATGGAAATACGAAGAAGCGATGCCCTATGGAAGTTTGAGTACCAGAACCGTTGGGGTCGTCGGGTGCGGTAAGATCGGCGCTCATGCCGTCAGGCTTTTCGGCAAATTGATGGACCGGGTGCTGGTGTACGATCCCGTCGTCAAATCATCCGACATCGAAGAAGCCGGCGGCATGCCTGTTATGCTGGAAGAACTCGTCACCCAATCGGATATTGTCAGCATCCATGTACCGGCCAATTCCCATACCATCGGTCTGTTCAATTCCGCTCTTATCGGTAAGATGAAAAAAGGAGCCATCCTCATTAATTCATCCCGGGGTACCATTGTCGACACCGCGGCGCTCACCGACGCATTGAAATCAGGCCGACTCTCCGGGGCCGGGCTGGATGCCACCGACCCCGAACCCCTGCCCGGAGATCATCCCCTGTTCTCAATACCCAACGTCATCATCACACCTCATATGGGTTGGTACAGCGAAGATGCACTGTGGAACCTGAGGGAACAGATCGTCACCGATGTTCTGGCTGCCAGGGATGGACAAATGCCGTACTCGGTGGTGAATCCAGAAGTGCTGGAGAGGGACAATCTGCGGCTGCGATGAGTATCAGGCCATTCCCAACTCAAAGCATCACAATACAAACCGGGGATCCTGTGTTGATCTCCGATCCCCAGACATTTAACGGCATCCCTGTAGAAACGTCGAAGCTGCGATTTGTAATGGTGTGTGAATCTTGATTGGCGATGAAGAGTCGGCTGCCGTCAGGTGAAAATGTGATGTCCCTGGGTGTTTTACCCCGGCAGAAAAAACGGTCGGCAAGGGATAGGTTCACTCTTTCGGGGTATCCGGTATCGAATACGGCAATTGTGTCATCAAATCGGTTGGACACGGCCACCGTTCGGCCCGAGGGATGAACCTTTACCGCCGCCGGGGCAGCCGAAGTGGCCGGCGCGGCCGGGGTAGTCAAATCAGTCTTCCTCGGTTCTACGGTGTCCAGTTCCTGGATAATTTTCATTTTACCGTTTGCGGGATTGACGGTTGTAACCAGGAGCCTGGGTATCAATTCACATAACACATAAGCGAAATCCCCGGAGGGATCGAAAGCCAGGTGCCGGGGTCCGTAGCCGGACGGAACTCTCAAGGCCGCCAGCGGCGGCTCTGCCAGAGCATCCAGATGATGCATCCAGACGACATCGCTTCCGAGGTCGCATACATAGATTCGATTAGCGTCCGGTCCCGGCAGAACCTGATGGGCATGAGGTGATTTCTGTCGACTCGTTTCAGGACCACCGTCCTTGTATGAATGGTTCAGGATGACCGGTCCGACATCGCCGTCTTTCAGCGTGTAACAGGTGAGACGGCCGTCGGAGTAGGAAGCCGCGAACAACCGATTCTCTGCGGGCAGGACCGTCAGGTGACAGCCGGCACGACCTGGACCTTTCTGCTGACCCAGGAATGTAAGGGATCCATTTTCGTCCAAGTCAAAGGCGATAACAGCACCTGTGCCTTCATTCACTTCGGAGACAGCATAGAGTCTTCGGGAAACGCTGTCCCAGTCCAGATAAGACGGGTTCCTGATATCCTGATAAACGGAGATCAACCGGCAGGTATCATTCAGGTCATCCCATTTGTAGACGGATATTCCCCTGCCCCGGGCATCGATAGCGGGTGAACTGTGATTTGTGTAGGAGCCGACGGCAAATATCACGGAGTTATCATTCCATTGCCGTTATGACTCGTTTGTCGAAACTTCTCAAGGGCAAACGCAAACGCTTCGCCAGTTCAACATAAGAGGCATCGTAATAGGTGAGTCGCTTTTCAAGGGCGAGTTCCCTGATTCGATGCCTGACTTCCGCAGCGGGCAGGGAGTCGGTGACAATGGGTAAATCGGCGAGATCCGTCTCTATCCCGTGAATTTCATCCATTGTGATCCGCCCACGGGAAAAGGCCGTCACCAGGGTGTTTCCCACCTCATACCAGAACTGGGAAGGAACAAAGATCTGACCATTCCTCCCAATCAGTGATTTAAGTTCCTGTTCTATCCGCCTGCCCTTCTCTTCCTGGAGAAATAACGCCATGGCGGCGGATATATCGAGAACCAGTGCAGCGTCAGTCATGCCTATTTACGTCCATGATCCCGGAAATTCAGTATTTGCTTTGTTGTAAGATGTTCCCGATCATGGATTTCCTGCCGGCGTGCAGAGATCCTTTCCAGAGCGTTTGCAATGGCCATTTCTCTGTCAATCTCTTCAGGTCTGATGACTGCGATAGGTTTCCCACGCCGGGTGACATGAACGATATTCCCCTGCTCAACCTCTTTGAGAAGCTGACTGAAGTGAGTTTTAGCTTCAAAAGCGCCGACATCTATGCGACTCATATCTATAGATTATTACAAACAGACTGGTTAATCAACCAGTTGGTTATTGGAATATGGGAGTTTTTCGGGGAACTACCGGCAACCATACAAATCATCCTGCAGTTGGGCGTGACGGTTGTGAAAAATATCATATTTTTTCATAAGGGCATGTCATGAAACGGATCAGAATGCTTTCATTTTGGTACGATATTTTATGATGCAGATATTCTATGTCACCCGAATTACCCGGCGGCAAAAGCCTCAATCCGCTCCATGGCCAGGGATGACAAGCGGAAATCCCGTCCCTCCGGATCCGGGCACCGACAAGAGCTTCATTCATCCCGCATATCCTCATAAATCTCATCGAAACGTCCGGCAATGGGAAGGAAGGCATTCCAGACTTCCGGACCGAAGACTTCGTCCGCCTTTTTATCGTTACGATCGTCATGTTGAAGAATCTCCATGGTTTTCTCATGGGAGAATCCCGGTTTGTAATGCCTGATACTCCGCAACGCATCGTACTTGTTCGCAAGCCCCACGATGAGAGCTTCTATGGGAATCTCATCGCCTTTGAGAGGTCTCAGATTCTCATAGTCTCCCTTGTCCCGGCTGCGCATCATGCTCGTCCGCCGTTCTTGTCGATCAGACGGGGTTCCTGATCCGACTGGGAATTGATCATCTGATGAAGGATCTGGAAGCCGACTATTGAATGCATCTGCATCTCGAGGTACTCATCTTCAGTGAGTCTGCCCGGTTTCCTGATGATGTGGGGCATGGCCACTTTCCCGATATCATGAAGTGCCGAAATCTGACCGAGCCAACGGCAGAGCTCCTCGCCCAGCCCTATCTGATACGACAGGGTTTCAGCATAGACGTTCACCCGATGTATGTGCCGACCATACCGTCGAACGCCTTTTATCCAGATCGGTGGGACCGTCAACTTTATCAAAGGCGATAACGGTGTAATTCCCCTCATGCCAGTTGATGAGGTTCACCGGGTGCGGATGACCGAGGAAATTCCGGACATCGGAATGAAGGGGATATGCGGCTCTCCACTCGGCATCGGTGGAATAGTCTGTTTTTTGGGCGTCGACCATCCTTTCCTGCCGACGGGAATGCCAGATGGGCGCGTCGGTATCACGGCCAACCCGGATGGCACCACTTGCCTTCAGCTTTGCGGTTTGCTCGTCAATATTCCCGTCCCTGGCTATCGTTTCCAGGTTCTTGAGGATGCAACGACGAAACTTGTCGATACCTTCCAGCCTTTTGTCCGGCCGCCGGCGTTCGGTGACATCGAGGAGCCAGATCATCCAGCCCACTTCCGACTTACGGCTGCGGACGGCAAAGATTTTCTTCAGTACCGGGCTTTCGAGTTCGATGACTTGTCCGGAGGCCTCAGCGTCCCCCAGGAGAGCAGGATCGGCCAGGGGATTACCCCCGAAAAGGCGGGAGAGACTGTCGATTTGTTCGCGTTTCAGGTACTCCGCCGGCCGCCCGGAGGTCACCAGGATTCTCCCCTTATCATCACA
>JAUVIY010000015.1 GCA_030592625.1 Spirochaeta sp.
CATGGGAACTGTCATCCCCCTCACTGATAATCTGATCCCCTTCAGAGTACTTCAGAACTTCGGAGGCCGATATTATCTCCTCCCGGCGGGATTCATCGACGTATTTGAATATCAGGGACTTGCCCAGTCTGTTGCGAATATCGTTGTCCATCAGTTAATCATGATGCATTCCGCAGAACGGTGCCACAATTTATAGTGTCTGGGGATCGTAGAGGACGAAGGACCAGAAAGCCTTGGCGGGAATCTCTGCGGGAAGTGTCCGGGAAACTGAGTGGAATCCCATATTCCGAATCGAAACAGTCAATGCAAAGATAAACGGGGGTGTTCATATGACCCGGCTCTCACAGATCGTTTCATCGGTATTACTTGCAGCGCTGCTGGCCGGCTGCACATCTTTCGGCGCCGGGACCATAACCGGCGACAAGGAGGATTTCACCGATTCCATCGCCGAATCCATAAAAATGCAGATGCTCCGGAACATCGTAAAGCTGCGTTACGGCGACATGCCCTTCTTTCTGGACGTGAAGTCGGTCATCAAGTCCTATAGCCTGGAGTATCGCCTGAACGCCGGTGTGGACATCTATCCGGATTTCGAGCCCAATGCGAGTGTCGGCGGCACCTATGCCGACAAGCCCACGATTTCATACGCGCCCCTGGTGGGGAATGATTTCGCCGACAGCATTATGAAACCTATTACACCTGCTTATATCGTTCAACTCCTCCAGGCGGGGGGCAGGGCGGAAACCATCTTTCGCCTCCTCTGTGAGGAGATTAACGGCATTTCCAACCGACGGGCCCGGGGGGAGAATATACGGGCCGCCGATGAGGATTTCGACCGCGTGGTCCGTTTGCTCCAGAAAAACCAGGACGGCGGTTACATAGACCTCCAGGTGAGATCCAAGGAGGAGGATGTGCTGCTGATGATCACTCAAACCGAGGATTCCCAGGCCAACGCGGATGTAGCTGAACTGAAACGGCTCCTGGGCCTGCCGCCGGACCAGGATTCCTATCGGATGATCTACGGTCTTCTTCCAGGAGAAAGCGGGGAAATCGCCTTACTCACCCGATCGATGTACAGCATCCTGTTGGATATTGCCGCCGATGTCGATATCCCCGGGGAAGACATCGAAAACGGCCGGGCGACACCGGGTTTCGAAGGGTCGAAGACCATCATCGCCGTACGATCGGGCAAGAGGGAGCCGGAAGACGTCTTTATCGCCATCCCCTATCGGGACCGTTGGTTCTGGATCGATGATACGGACATTGCTTCGAAGCAGGTCTTCTCCAGTGTGCTCACCATTCCGGTGGGATAACCGAGCCTGATTCACAGCAGGATGGTTCCTGGGCTGGGGAATGGGATTTCGATGCCTTTTTCATCAACGAGATACGAACTATAGGAGGTTCTTTTTACGGAGGTTCTTTCAAAATTACCATTTTGCAAGAACCTCCGTCATGGGGTCGAATACTTAATTTATTATGTAATAATAAATTAAGTATTCTAAAGGTCTGGGTAATTTCAAAAATGCTCGATTTTTGAAATTACCTCTACGGTATATCCTTTTCTCCTTTTCGAATGATTCTTAATACTCTGTATTGCAATTTTCCTTAATGCAAAGCTGATTAACGCCTGTTCAGCATTAATTTTCTATCTCTCACAATCATTGAAATGCCCATTGAGATAATCACTGGTAGTTGAAGACGGATTGTATTCGATTAGCCGGGCTTCTCTCGTCAATTCAGAGATAGGTTTTCCATTCATTGCGAAATTGATAATAACTAATTGACTATTTAGTACAAAAAGTAACATAGATATTGTGTTAAATAGGGTCTATCGGGGTTTTTGGAGTGTGTTAGGAGGATATCTTTAAAGTTGTTATTGCAAATTGACATAACCACTGCTACAATTGCAGAAACTATGATCATTCCGAGAAGGAGGAGTTCATGATCAATAAAGTGTTCACAAGAGTGCTGACAATCGCGGTGTTACTATCCCTGGTAGGGATAACGGGTCTCTTTGCGACCGGAAAAGGAGAAGCGGATACTGAGAAGCCGACACTGGTATGGGTGACAAGTGTTCAAGGCGGACGCGAGCCTGAGGAGATTCCTCTTTTTGAGGATGAGGTAGAACGGCTCACCGGGATTCGTGTTCAGTTCGTGAAACCACCCGGCAGTGAATACAACACGAAACTGACCACGATGTTGGCCTCTGGTGACCAGGTGGATATCGCCTATGCAGGTGGCGGAACGTTCGTCAGTCTTCTGGAGCAGAGCCTCTTTGAACCACTCACGGACAGGATAGAGGCGTCATCGGTATTGAGTGATCCCAATATTATTCCCCCGTCGGAGTGGGAGCGAGTCAGGCAAGCCGATGGAGAAATCTACGGTATATTCAACAAGTTTGAGCAGGGTACGCTGGCGATTATTCGCGGCGACTGGTTGGATAAACTCGGTCTTTCCGAGCCCCAAACGCTTGATGACTACTATGACGTTCTCTATGCATTCACTTTTGACGACCCCGATGGCAACGGTTTGGACGACACATGGGGTATGGCGATTGGCTACACGTTGTATGACACCGTAGGACTCTTTGGCGCCTACGGCCTCATGCGGGGGTGGGTTTATGACGGGAGCGGCGAACTCTACTCGCCCTATGCAACCGATACTGCAATTCCCGTATATGAGTGGCTTGCTAAAGTCTACGCGGATGGGCTTATGGAGCCGAACTTCATCACCAACAACTCAGGTGCCTTCCGCGAGCTGTTCATGACCGACAAGTCCGGAATGAACTTCTACTGGGCTGCATGGGTCGGGCTGTACAATCAACAGGTGAAGGCCGAGAACCCGGACAATCCGTTTGAGGCGCGAGGAATTGCGCCTCCTGAAGGACCCGGCGGACGGCTCCTCAAAGCCGGCGGCGATGGGTTCATGGTCATCCCCGGCCTGTCGGAGTACAAGGATGAGGCATTCAAGGTTGCCGAGTTCTGGCACACCTATGACGGAAACATAATCAGTACTCTTGGGATTCTCGGTCATGACTACAACATGGTAGATGGCAAGTATGTTCTGACCGAGATTGGTGAAGCGCACGCAATGGACCATGGCGCGCCACAGCCCAAGTCCCTCAAATGGGTCAACCCGCTTGGGAACCTGGAAGGATTTGATGATGCGGCTGCGATCGTGCGTGAGTACGCCAAGCCCCAGATGGCGACTGCCTATGACAAGATCTGGGAAGACATTACTCGTGGTGAAGCGGCAAAAATCATTCTGGGAGACATCACCGCTGCACAAGGAGTCGCGAACATGAGGAGCCGATTTGCAGAAGAGGGCATCGGCCAGTATTAAGCAGTAGTGTGAAACAGCATCTATTTAGAAACCTGCATCTCGCTCTCGGGAGGCAGGTTTCATACTCGCTCAACAGGCCGGTCAGCGGAAATCGTCAGCGAGTAGAACTCGCACGAGAGTGCCCGGATAGAATCATCGATTATATAAACAACGGAGAGGCGATTGGCAATTAATCTATGGGGAAGAACCCGGACCGGGAAGTGCGTATGAGTTCGATAGCGAGAACCGCATATCGAGCCAGAAAGGATTGGATGCTCTACGTTCTCATCCTGCCGGCTCTGATGTACTTCATCTTGTTCGCCTTTCTACCCGTGGCAGAAGGTGCGAACATCAGCTTTCAGAATTACCGATTTGTCGGTGAGAGTGAATATATTGGTTTTCAGAACTATCAGAGGGTGTTTGAAACCGCCGGATTCTGGCGCGTCTTTCGCAACACAGTAATCCTCGGCTTTTCCAATGTCTTATTGACAGCGTTTATCCCCATGCTTCTTGCCTTGATGCTCAATGAAGTGATGTTCTCTCCGTGGAAGAGGTTTGTGCAGACCATTCTCTATCTGCCGCACCTGTTCTCATGGGTTGTGGTTGGCGGAATCTGGATTTTTATTCTTGCTCCGAACGGAGGGATCGTAAATTCCATTCGTGGATTGTTCGGGGCCGATCCGGTGTTCTTCCTGGTGAAGGAAAATCTCGCGAGATCACTATATATCGGTATAAACCTCTGGAAGCAAGCTGGTTTTGTCTGCATTCTGTTCCTTGCAGCAATCGCCGGGATAAATCCCGAGCTATACGAAGCAGCAATGATTGACGGTGCCGGGGGATTCATGCGTGCCATGTACATTACCGTGCCTGAACTCATGCGTACCCTTAAAGTCGTGCTTCTGTTAAATGTCATGGGCGCACTCCGCATATTCGATCAAATCTATGTGATGAGAAATGAAGTAGTCGCGCCGAAGGTAGACGTGCTCATGTACTACGTTTATATACGTGGACTGGAGCAGTTCGATCTTGGCTACGCCTCGGCAATTTCAGTTTTCATCTTCCTTATTACTCTGGTAATAACGCTGATAGCGCGCCGATTCATGAAATACAACGTGTGATGAAGGAGAAACGATGAAATCAAATCAGATATCAAAATCCCTGTTTGGTCGCCGGTTGTTCGTCGTAGCCAATACCCTCATTCTGTTAATGTTAGCGCTGTCCATGATCGTGCCGCTTATCAATGTACTCGCAGTATCATTCACGACGGATCTTGAATCATTCGAAAATACAATCAAGCTCTTCCCCCGCGATCCGAGTACAATTGGGTACCGCACGCTTTTTAAGAGAGTTGCGATCTTGCACCCCTTCTTGAACAATACCATCGTCACGCTTGTCGGAACGTTCCTGCATGTGTTTTTAGCCTCTATAGCCGGATACATGTTGACCAAGCAGAGATTCGTCGGGAAGGCGTTGTTGGTGCTCATGGTGACGATACCGATGATGATCCCGTTCCAGATGATTATCATCCCGGTGTATGTCATGATGCGACGGCTGGGTCTGATTGATACTTTGTATTCGCTGATTGTGATAGACATTGTGGCGACGTTCAGTATTCTTTTAATGAAGAACTACTTCGAGGGGATCCCGATTTCGTTGGCCGAGTCGGCACTGATGGATGGTGCCAGGGAGTTTACGATATTCTCTCGGATATATGTCCCCCTCGCACTCCCGGGGATCGCGACCATTTCGATCTTCCAGTTTGTGTCACGGTGGAATCAGTTCCTGCCGGCGGTGCTTTTTATCAACTCGCCGACGAAGTACACGCTTCAGATTGCCCTCCGGAGCCTGGTTGTGAGTCAGGAACTCACGAGCACAACCCAACAAGTGGCAAACAACACGAGAATGGCTGGAATTGTCATTTCAATAGTCCCGTTGATATTAGTATATATCTTTGCCCAAAAGTACTTCATCAAGGGGATGATGACCGGGGCGATTAAGGACTAAGCATGCCAAACACCCCCGACATGAAGAAACACATGTTCGTGAGAGACCACGTCGAGGGCAGGATTCGTTCCGGCGATCTGAAACCTGGAGACAGGCTGCCGACCGAGAATGCACTGATGCGGGAACTCAAAGTGAGCAGAACTCCGGTGCGGCAGGCGCTTATCGAACTGGCGCGCGATGGATGGATCTATCGTATCCGAGGGAGCGGAAGCTACGTCAAGAGAGTTGCGACGAACTCTTCAATCGATATCTACGCGATTTTGTACAGTAATCAACGTGGCATAGAGAAGGACATCATTCATGGAATGCGTCGTGCCGTTGGCCAGCAGCCTTCTGAGAACATTCATCTTATACTTAAAAATCCGGGAGGAGACACGAGCGAACTCATCGACGTCATCAATCAACTCCCGAAAGCTGCAGACGGGGGGCTTGTCGTTATTCCAATTGTAGATGTCTCTCGTCCCTTGAATCGCCTGCTCGGAGCGAGCCTGCGCAAACTGGCTGACAACAGGTTTCACGTGGTACAGCTTGACAGATGTGTACCGGAGTACGACGGGCACTTTGTGACGTCTAACCATCAGCAGGGCGCCATGAAGATGATAGAGTACCTGATTTCAATGGGGCACGAACGTATTGGTTGTGTCTACGAGCATCCGGAAAATACATCTATTCGAGATCGTTTGCAGGGTGTGAAGGCAGCGTTCCTGAATCGAGACATGAAGATTGACAGTGCCCTGCAACTGGACATTCCGGTTGACCAGATTGCCGGCAGAGCAACAGAGGTGATTCGTTGGATCAGTGACAACCGGATTACCGCGCTTTTCTGTTGTGAGAGTGAGCTTGCCCGCGAGGTCTATGTCATTCTCGAGAAGGCGGGTATCAGGGTCCCGGATGACATCTCGCTTTGTTCATTTGATGATCATGCATTCGTTGGCACCCGTGACGGATTTCTTACCTCGGTTATCCAGAAGCTTGAGGACCTCGGCCACTACGCTATAGAGATTATCCTCAATAGCCTCGGACAAGAGGTTTCGGGTCCAATCAAGATGACCCTTGAGCCGGAACTGGCTATTCGGTCAAGCGTCGCTCGAATTACTTCGGATTGAGAGAAATACGGGTGCGAGTACGATGAGCCGTGAGGCACAGGGGACAATCATACTTTCCGGTCACATCACCAGGGAAGATAAGCGATCGGGAGACTATCGAAATCTTTCTTTTGAAGTATCCCCAGGTATCGTAAGATTTGACGTTCAGTACGATTACACTCGAACCAGGTTTTGTGAATCGAAGGCCGGACATGAAAACGTATTGGACATCGGCATATTCAGTCCAGGAGCATTTGATAATCAACATGTATTTCGGGGCTGGAGTGGCGGGGCTCGAAGTGAGTTCTTCATCGGTTTGGATGATGCCACCCCGGGTTACCTCTCCGGTCCACTGACCGCAGGAATCTGGACCATCGTTCTTGGGCTTTACCGAATCGGGGATACCGGGTGCGATTACACCGTCACGGTTATGTTCACCGTCGGGGATGAAGTTTTTGTTCTTGAAGAAACGGCGAGGGATCGGATACCGGACGGCGTGTCCGGGGGTTCGGTTTGGTTTGTCGGGGATCTCCAATCGCATACTCACCACAGTGATGCTGAGGCGAGCGTCGAGGAAATCGCAGCGGTGGCCCGTCGGCGCGGACTGGATTTCCTCGCTGTTACCGACCACAACACAGTCAGTCATCATCCGGAACTGGAGCGCTTTTCTTCCGGGGATCTGCTTCTCCTCCCCGGCATGGAGGTGACGACATACTACGGCCACGCCAACATTTGGGGTTTGCGGGATTGGGTGGACTTTCGGTATCGTGAGAGTAAGGAGATACCGAGGGTTATCCAGGCAGCCCACGCCCAGGACGCACTGATTTCCATCAATCATCCGCACACCGACTGTTCGTGGGAGTATGGCTGGGTGGACGGTTTCGATGCCATTGAGGTGTGGCAGGGCCTGTGGAATGCTGACAATCTTGCTGCTGTTCAGTGGTGGGATGAGCTATTGTCCGAGGGCAAGCGAATCGTTGGTGTGGGCGGCAGCGACCGTCACCAACCCAGGCATTACGATCCGCACTTTCCACATCAAGTGGGTACGCCTGCGACACGAGTCAGGGCTAGTAGGCTCAGTACGGACGCTATTCTCACCGGAATACGCGCCGGCCATGTCACAATAGCCGCAGAGCCTGGGGGGCCGTGGATAAGTCTGCGGGTTATCCGAGGCGATGGCGTCCGGGCAGATATTGGCGATGAGCTGACTGTTTACGCCGGTGAAGAGCTGACTGTAGATTGCAGTATACAAGGCGCTAACAACAATACTTTGGAACTTGTTTCAGCCGGAGAGGTCATCGAGTATCGAACAGTAACGAGCGATAATTGGCATACCCAATTCTCACTACATGTGAACCGGACGACCTATCTCCGTGCCCAGTTACATACCGGATCTGAGGAAGCGGCGCGCGAACGAGATTCATATCCACTGTTTCGGGCGTTGACCAATCCCATCTACATCGAAATCCTGCTTAGTGATGATCGTATGAAGGATGCGTGATGAAGACGGGTAATAATGGTCGTGTTCACCTTATCTTCAAGACTCACCTTGATGTGGGGTTCACAGATCTGGCCGCCAATGTGGTGAAGAAGTACTTCACGGAGTACATTCCGGCCGCACTCGATACTGCGGATACGTTGAGGACCTCGGGATCGGGCGATCGGTTCATCTGGACCACCGGCGCCTGGTTGCTCTACGAGTATCTTGAGCAGGCCGCGCCATGTGATCGCCGGCGAGTGGAAGGCGCAATAGCCGTCGGAGATCTGACCTGGCATGCGATACCGTTCACCCTCCATTGCGAGCTTATGGACCCATCGCTGTTCAGGTTCGGGCTTGGTCTCTCACAGGCTCTCGATCGGCGATTCGGCCACGAGACAATCGCAGTGAAGATGACCGATGTACCCGGACACACCCGTGGCATTGTCCCTTTACTGGCGGAAGCAGGGGTCGAGTTTCTACATATTGGCGTGAACGAAGCTTCCACGGTGCCGGATGTCCCCCCGGTGTTTGTCTGGCGCGACCCATCAGGCGCCGAAATTGTGGTCATGTACCATCACAGCTATGGATCAACAATGACCGTTCCCAATCTCGCGGATTCAATTTCATTCGCTCACACATTTGACAATCGAGGTCCGCAGAATCCGGAAGAGGTGCGTCGGATCTTTGCCCGTCTTCGGGATGAGTTCCCGGGTAAAAGGGTGGTTGCATCCACACTGGATGACTTTGCCAGGTCTCTTCGGGGAGTCAAGGATTCGCTGCCGGTTGTAACCTCTGAGATTGGCGATACCTGGATCCAAGGTGCCGCGAGCGATCCGCGGAAAGTGGCTCAGTATCGTACTTTGTCACGCCTGCGTTGCCGGTGGATCGCCGACGGCACATTTGGCGAAGCCGATGAGCGACTTACCGCATTCTCGCAAAGCCTTCTGCTGATACCGGAGCACACCTGGGGATTGGACGACAAAACTTTTCTCGCCGACTACAAGAACTATCGACAAGACCTTTCACCCGGGCACCAAAAAACTCAAGCGCTTGCTGCCATGGAGACTTCCTGGGAAGAACAGCGACGGTACATCGACGAGGCCGTGGAATCGCTGAGTGGAATGCCGGCAGCATCGCAGGCACGCGAAGCACTTTCAGCCATGGAGCCCAAACAACCACTTCTGGATGACATGCAAAGGGTTGATCCTGCAGCATTCACACTTGTCACCCCCACCTTCAGGGTATCATTTGACCCCGAATCCGGAGCAATTGCGAACCTTATTGATAAGCGGACAGAACAGGAGCTGGCCAACGCCCCTCACGTTCTTGGACTGTTCCGGTTCCAGACATTCTCCCATCACGACTACGACAGGTTTATTGCCCAGTACGTTACCGGTAGTTGGGATTGGGTACTTCCGGACTTCGGAAAACCGGGCCTGGAAGGGGCTGGCCCGGAGGGCCGATGGTTTGAGCCAAGTGTGGTGGGAATGTGGCAGGGTGAGGATACTCAGCACAAGGATACGCCCGGCCAGTCCGTTGTGATACAGCTCTGTCTATCTGAGCAGACGCACGGCATGTATGGAGGGCCGAAGAATTTATTTATTACGGTATTCGTGCCGAATGATGCTGCGGAACTCCATTTTGACGTCCAGTGGTTCGATAAGCAGCCAAGTCGTCTTCCTCATGCTTGTTGGTTTTCTTTCAGTCCTGTGCAAGGTCCAGATGCCACATGGCAGATGAATAAACTCGGCAGCTGTATCTCCCCGCTTGATGTTGTCTGGAACGGAAACCGGAAACTCCACGGTGTCATGGACAAAGTAATTTGTGACGACGACGCTCATACGTTGGCCATTTACACACTCGATGCACCGCTGGTGGCTCCCGGGGATCCATCATTGCTCAACTTCGGCAATGAGCCACCGGTGTTGCAGCGAGGGATGCATTTCAATCTCTACAATAATACATGGGGTACCAATTTCCCTTCGTGGTACGGAGGGTCTGCCCGATTTCGTTTTATTTTCAAAGTTGATGTGAAATAAACGGCTGAACAGCCTGGGGGTAGCTTGTGTCAGAGAATCGATACCGTCCGCAAAACCTTGTGCCGGAGCGGGTCCGGGCAGTATGTCGCCGACTGAAATCCGATATCTGGACTGAAGAAACTATACCACTGCGGATTGAGGGTTCCGATATCCTTGATTCACTGCCTGAAGATTTGCAGATGGACACGCTTCGGTTCACACCGGTCAGTGAAGGGCAGGAGTTTGGTGCACCGGGAGGTGCGTTTCAGTACCGTGTCTTTCGGGTCCATGTTCCCCCGTCAAACGCCGGCGCAGAGCGGTACCTGTTCTGGGACTGCGACGGTGAAGCCACGGTTTACCTGGACGGAGAGCCCTGGGCGGGTCTGGACGTCCCTCACAGCAATTGTCCGATCCCTATAGGGAAGCTCGAACTATCTGTGGTAGTAGGGACATATCAGGCCGGGATTTGGGTCGGTTCGTCCGGACCGCAGGCGGGGCACCCATGTCGTTTCCGCAAAGCGTACACCGCCACCCGTGACCATGAACGTTGGAATCTCTACTGGGATTTTGAGATACTTCGTCAACTCATGACCACAGTTCTGGCGCGGTCGGGGATTAAAACAACCGAGGGAGAAGGTTACCACGCCCCGATTGATCGTGCGCCTGTCCTGCTGCGGAAACTGATCGTTCTGCTTGACCGCGTGTGCGACCTGGTTGATAGAGGTGACCTCGCAGGGTCTCAGGCACTATTGTCTTCGGCCTATTGCGAGTTCCGCGGCTCAGTCAACGACGGACGAGTCGTACTTGTAGGACATAGCCATCTTGACCTCGTGTGGCTGTGGCCGGAGAACATCACTTACACCAAGGCAATCCATACAACAGCGACGGTGCTCCGACTTATGGAGCGGTATCCGGAATTGACCTACATCCTGTCTACGCCTCACATCTACCGTGAGATCCGTCGACGTGAGCCGGCACTGTGGCAGCAGGTCATGACGCAAATGGGGGCTGGACGCTGGGAGCTCACGGGGGGAATGTATCTCGAGAGCGATGTGAACCTGCCATGCGGTGAAGGACTCGCTCGATCCCTTCTCTACGGACAGCAGGAGTTCTCCGAGTTGACCGGTGTGCCCAGCACCGTTTTGTGGCTGCCGGATGTCTTTGGATATCCGGCGTGTCTGCCCCAACTCATGAAGCTGACCGGCATCGAAGGGTTTTTCACGACCAAGTTGAGTTGGTCATCAACAACCAAATTTCCCCACACCATCTTTCAGTGGCGCTCTCCGGACGGCTCTCGCGTCGTAGCCTGTCAGTCCCCGGTGGGGCTCAACGATCCGGTCACCGTTGAATCGGTGTCTCAATGCGCCGAGCTTCATCAGCAGACCGGGATTGACGACACTGTGCTGCTGCCTATGGGATACGGAGACGGTGGAGGAGGTCCAACGGAGGAAATGCTGGAGAGTGCCAGGCGCCTGGAATCCTTGGCTACAGTTCCCCGTGTTGGCTGGACGACTGTGGAAGAGTTTTTCGACGGGCTTCATGAACACGCTGGAGATTTTCCCGAATACGAAGGAGAACTCTATCTGGAATACCATCGTGGCACCCTCACGACTCAAGGGCGATTCAAACAGCTCTATCGGAGATGTGAACGGGCACTTCAGCTCCGCGAAGCGGCTCGTGCGGTTGCCGGGCTCGGGCCACTCTCCGTGAGTGACTGGCGTCGGGTGCTCTTCGGTCAATTCCATGATGCTCTTCCCGGCAGCTCTATTGGCCAGGTATATCAGGAATTGCATAAAGATCTGGTCAGTCTTGCACAAGAAACCCGATTGCATACAGACAGGGAATTATTATCGGCAATCACTATTTCGGCCGATGAATCGCCTCTTGCTTCGTCGGTGTCCTGGGTCTTCAATCCCATACCATTGAACCGCGTCATAGTTACGGACATGGGTGTTGCTCGGTGTTCCGGTTTAGGTTTTTTTCCTCTGCTTGCGATTGACGATGATCAGGCACAGTTCCCGGAACTTAGCAGGAATGTCCTGGACAATGGTATTGTCCGAGCCGAGTTCGATGATTGTGGCATGCTTGCTGGCTTTGTACTTCGGGATCGGCGTCTCGACGTTCGAAGCACTGGCTTTGTTCTCTGTCGTGATTATCCCAGTCACTACGATGCCTGGGAGATTGACTATGCCACGCTCGGTCTGTCTGAGTCGGTCCTGACCCCTCTGACACTGACGTTGAGGGACCAGGCACCGGAGCGCGTCATCCTTGAAGGTTCTGCAGAATTCGGCGATGGATCTTCTGCAGTTCTACGTTACATCCTGCCGTTTGGCAGCGAGCATCTCTTCGTGGAACTGGAAGTTGATTGGGTGGAGGAGCACCGACTCCTTCAGTTTTTTGCTGATACTTCATACACAGGCAGAGATGCGATCTTCGGCGAACCCTTTGGAAGCATTCGGCGTCGTCAGGTTCCGGGTCTGCCTTCAGACGATGTCAAGTGGGAAGTACCGGGTCAGCGCTGGGCAGCTATGGTTAATGATACGCTATCCGACGGTCTGACCATAATCACCGAGGCCAAGTACGGGTTCTCATCCCACGATGGGGAACTTAGGCTTTCACTCCTGAAAGCTCCGGTTGAGCCGGATCCAACTGCCGACCGGGGAAAACACACAATCCGCTTTGCATTGGGAGCCTTTCGAAAGCATACGACGGACACAAGCCTGTCAACGCCGGCTGCGGCAGAATTACTCTATGCTGATAGCGCCCGGATCCCTCAGCCGCCGGATTCAACTTCCGACAATTCTCCCGCCTTGTGCCAGTTGGGTTTTGAACAGCTTGGTAGTCTTGTACCGTCCTGGATCAAGCCGGCGGAGGATAGAAACGGTGTGGTAGTCCGATTGCATGAGTGTATGGGTGAGCGTGATGAGGCACTGCTCCTCATCAACCGGCGAGTCGCCGGCGATCGTCGGCCCGATGTTTTTGTGACGGATATACTGGAGCGGATCTTGCTCAGCGAACCTCTACGGCCGTTCGAACCGACAGACGCGGGCGATTTCTATCGATACGCAATCCCTTACGATCCCTATGAGATTGTGACTATAAAGATCACTCCATCACCATATCAATGTCGGATAGAATCTGAACTTCAAGAGTGAAGTCGTCTGTAAAAAAGCCAATGTGGACCGCCTGTACCCGCGACGAGAGATAGCTTATCCACATTTACTTATCACTCACTATTTATTCGAACAGCTTCAGGATTTCATCATCCGTCAGCTTCGGAATGGTGCCGTCGCCGAGAACCCCGGCGATGAGGTCTTTTTTCTTTTCCTGCAGCTCGAGGACTTTTTCCTCGATTGTACCGGCTGTGATGAGTCGGTAAGCCATCACCGGCCGGGTCTGTCCCATGCGGTGCGCCCGATCCACAGCCTGTGCCTCCACAGCCGGATTCCACCATGGATCCAGGAGTATCACGTAATCGGCAGAGGTCAGGTTAATTCCCACCCCCCCGGCCCGGAGGCTCAGCAGGAACACCCTTGTGTCCGGATCGTCCTGGAATTGGTTGATCGGCTTTTCCCGGTTCCGGGTGGATCCGGTGAGACGGCTGAATTGCCAGCTGTGACGTCGGCATGTTTCTTCGGCCCGATCCAGTGCGCCGAGGAACTGGCTGAATATCAGTGTTTTATGATCCTCTTCGAGAATCTCCTCCATCAGGTTGTCCAGAACCGCCATCTTGCCCGATGAGATGCCTTCGAATCTTTCACCGGCCATCGGCGGATGGATGGCCAGGAGACGCAGCTTGCTCAGGATGGTGAAAATCTGGATTCGCGCCCCTTTCGAATCGTCATCCGCCAGCAGCCCTGTCACCTGCCGGTAATACAGATTTCGCATGGTGTGGTAGGCCTCGGCCTGGTCTTCGGTCATGTCGCAGAACAGAACTGTCTCGTCCTTGGGAGGGAGGTCGTGGAGAACATCGGCTTTCTTTCGCCGAAGGATGAAGGGCGCCACGGTATCCGCCAGACGGCCCAGAACGGCTTCGTTTCCATCCTTTTCCACCGGTCGTACATAACGCTGGATGAACTGACCCTGGCTGCCGAGCAGCCCGGGGTTGAGAAAACTCATCTGAGACCAGAGTTCGTTCAAATGGTTCTCCAGCGGTGTTCCTGTGAGGGACAGACGATGGGCGGCTCTAAGTGATCGGACTGCCTTGAAGGTTCGGGAGGAGGCATTCTTCACATAATGGGCCTCGTCCAGGATGATGTGATCCCAGTCCCTGTCGAGGAATTTCTCGACATCGTTCCGCAGTGTCTGATAGCTCACGATGATGAGATCCACTTCCTCCCCGGTTCCCGGGATGATGCGTTTCCCGGCGGGCCCCGAATACCGGTGATATCGAAGTGTCGGAGAAAATCGCCTGATTTCGGCCTCCCAGTTGGCCAGGGTCACCACCGGTCCGACAATCAGTGAGCGTCCGAGTTTCCCGTCCGCCTTCAGCCGGGAGAGATAGGCCAGTGTCTGGACCGTCTTGCCCAGCCCCATATCATCGGCCAGGCAGCCTCCGAGGTTCTTGTTCCTGAGATGCAGCAGCCAGGCATAGCCACAGATATGGTAGGGTCGAAGCTCGGTGTTGAAACCAGACGGGGGCAGCGGGAATTTCTCCGGGGTGAAATCGGCAAGACTCTGGTAAATTGACCTCTTGCGCTCCAGGTCTATGACTATCTCTTCGGAGGCTTCAATCTCTGAGTATACGGCATCGATGAGGCTCAGGTTGTCCGGACTCGTGGAAAGGAATCCGCTATCCTCCATCCCGTGACTTCTGAGGAATGTGAGCTGTTCCAGGACCTTATCCGTCAGGGTGAAGTAGGCTTCACGGGTCCGAACCAGCCCTCCCTTTTCGAGCCATTTGTCAAGGTCGAGGGGCTCCCCGCCGGATTCGGTTTCGACGACGGTATTCAACTCAAGCATGTCGCCATTGCGGCGCGTCTGAATCCGGAGGGCGCCCCCCTTCCGCACCGGCCGGTCCTCCAGTCTGATTTCCGCCCCCAGTTCCATCAGGACGCTAGCGTATTCGGCCAGCACCTCGCCCAACGGCAAATCGAGGCGCAGCGGCAATGCAGGGTCGCCGGTCAGCCGGGAGTAACGACCCCGCTGCCAGCTCAAGCCCGCCGAAAGAATCTCTTCAACCCGGTTCAGTTGCTCATCTTCGGTTGTTCGATTCCGGAGGCCCAGGGGCCGAGGCCGCCGGCCGCTGCGCCGGCCGGAGGCACTCCTGCCGTTGTCCATCACCACATCGCCTTTCTTACCCGGGGAGATGTGTATTTCTCCGTATCGCCATCCCGGGTGGAAATCGGTGACGTCGTCCTTCCCTGAGATTTCCAGGACAAGCACAGGTGTCAGTGTTTCAAGGGCCTCGGGAAGGTCTGGAAGTTCCACCTGAATCTCTTCGGGTATCGAGCGTTTTCCGGTGAACCTCGCACGGATATCCGCTGCGCCGAGAACTTTTCTGGAAAGTATCAGGCGGATGAACCAGAGGTAGTTCCCGGATTTCTCGATTGCACCGGACACCGCGTTGCCGCTGTCCAGGATAAGCAGATTTTCGCCTGCGGCAACCAGTCCCCCGTGAAGGGGTTTGTTCCCCGCCAGAAGATCCACCACAGGTTCGTAGAGAGGATTCCCATCAGTGCTGCTGAGCAGGGGATCGAATCGGAGCCGGATTTCATCGGCGAGGGTGAATTTCCAGGGTTCCCCCCGGGGATTCACCGGTGGATCATCGGAGCCGAGCAGTCTTACCAGGGCTGAGCCGATTTCAGCCGGATCGGGGAGGGACGGGGCGGCCGGTCCGCCGGGTGCCCAGGCCCTGGGAGCTCCGGTGCTGCCGTCATCCCTCAGGGTAAGCAGTGCCGGGCGAAGGCGCCATGAGCTGCCGTTCATGTCTGAAAATCTCAAACCTGCGGCCTCGGGAACAGCCGGGGCGGAAACAGGCATGGCTGTATGGTCCAGGGCGGTCATAACGTCCTTCTCAATCCCCAGTACGAAAATAGCCTTTTTATCAGCATAATCCGGTTCGACAAAGAACAGCAGATCCTGCCGGGGATCGAGTCTGGGATCAGCTGCAAACAGGCTGTCAGCCATCCCGGCATTTTCAATCGGCTCATTCTGAACCCGGCCGGTGAAGAGACTTTCTTTTTCTGAATTGCCGGGAGTTCCGCTGTTGGAAGTAAACAGCATCAGCCTGGGATCATTCGGATGTGTTTCTGCCAGATGGATCAGCAGTGCCGCCAGGTGAACACAGGGCTGTTCGGACCCGCATTCGCAGCTCCATTCATCACCGTTCCAAAGCACCATATACGGTTCGGAATCCCTGTCTAGAACGTAGGCGCCGGCATAGCCGGGGGGAACCGCCTGCAGCCAGTCGCCCCCGGTCGCCGAGAGATCTTTTTCGTCCAGCCGGTCAATAAATTTCCAGAGTCGCCTGATTGCTATAAGGTGCCGGGCCTTTCCGGCGGAAGGGGAGTCGGCGAGTTCATGAATTTGATCGGCGGTGAGGGGAAGCATGGTGTTTTAAGATTCCTTTAAGACTGATGTTTGATGTGACTTGTATAAAAATCAATAAAATCTTTCGGGTTAAGAATCCTCGGGTCTGTCGGGAAATGTTTGAGGTTTCCGGTAATAAGATGTTTGCTATTTCCCGAAATAAACACTTCATAGAATTTTTTATCATCCGGATCAGTAAAAATCTCCGGGTTTGGTTCACTGACAACAAGCTCACCTTCGTATCGAATGAAATCAATCAGAGGCTCTACCACCAAATGTTGATTGAAAGCAAATTTTTCCCTGCAAAGAACATTCCGGTATTCCTGGAGTATTGGGTTGTTGTATTGAATTTGCAGCTTTTGATTGAGTACAAGGTTCAGAATTTGCGCCGGAATGCTTCCGGCGTTGAGTAATGCTGAGACTAAAACATTCGTATCGATAACGACTTTCAAGTAGTAGAACCTTTACGTGTTCTGGAAATTTCACTATTGATTTCTTCAAGTGATAATGATGAATGATCCATTTTCTCAGATATTCTTTGCATTTTACTTACTGCTGTAATTGCCCGAGCACGTCTGATTGCCGAAAGGTTTTCTTCCAAATCCATATCGCTCAATGGAGTGAGTAAAGCAATTGGTTTTCCGTTGTTGGTGATTATCATTTCCTGTTCAATCGGAAGCTGTTTCCAAATCTGGGCCGGAGATGTTCGTAAGTCACGAACTGTAATGAATTTCATCTTAACCTCTTAACCCAAGAATACCGTATTGTCACCCATTTGTCAACATAATGGTCTGATATTGTGGCTGAGTCTGAGATGGAAGGATTCATTTGACAGTTATGAACTCCTGTTCATACAATAAATCCATACTGATTGGAAGGCTTTCCAGATGAGAAAATGGCTGGCCGGTTTCCTGTTTCTCGTTTCCGTTTCGATGTTTGGAAGTCAGAATGAATATCGCATCGCGATACTGGATCTTGAGGTAATGACGACCCGGGAGGATTTCCGGTATGTCGGCAAGGGCCTGGCTGAAATAATATCCTTTGAGCTCAGCGATGAGGATGCCCTGATAATCATTGACCGCAGTAAACGGAACGCAGCCCTGGAAGAAATCAATTTCTCGTTATCCGGATTATCCGATGAAAAGGCCTCTCTGGATGTGGGCCGGCTTCTGACGGCCAATTACATGGTGATCGGTGAAATCATCGAGATGGACCGGAAATTTCTGGTGACCATGAAACTCCTGGATGTGGAGACAGGTGCCATAGTCTGGCAGGAACAGCTCCTCACCCGGTTGAACAACTATGAATCGGTCTCCCGTTACTTCGCGAAATCCCTCACCGCGGCTATCGCGGCAAGCGGTACGGGAGCGGCGGAAGCATCCGTGCCGGACAAACCCCCGCTGGAGGAATCTCCGGCAGGCGATGAGGCTGAAGATAATCGTGCCGAATCCTTGATCGCGTTCTCAGCGGCAGTTGATGCCATTGATGAGGGGGACAATGAAGAAGCTCGAAAAGAACTGCGCCGGGCTC
The DNA here is from genome assembly GCA_030592625.1 of Spirochaeta sp. GTDB lineage: Bacteria > Spirochaetota > Spirochaetia > DSM-2461 > DSM-2461 > UBA2779. The sequence continues at coordinate 17,970 of JAUVIY010000015.1, forward strand.
AGTCAATCGATCCGGAGAGCAAGGTTGTCAGGCATTATCTGGATATCCTCTCGGTTGTATCGCCGAAATTCAACTTCGAACTTCGGCCCTTCGGTCCGTTGAATAATCCGGCCTATCTACCCCGGTATGATTCCGACAAGTTTTATATCTGGGAGTCTCTGCCGTTTACATTTCTACAAGAAGCACTTGCATATCAAGTGACTTCTGAGATGAACATTTTCGAAACGATAGCTGTATTTACTACCGGTTATCTTTTTCCTGTAGGTGAAAGATCTGGGTTTGATATTGCACTCTCCTGGTCTGGTATTTTTAATGGAGTAAATACTTCTGTTAACTATGACTTCATGGGAACGTCCAGTACGAACTTCTACTTTAACTCACATAATTGGGGATTAATTCTTGGGTATGGTTTTTCAGTCTCCAGGACATTCAGTCTGGGAATCGCTTTTCAGCCGATTATTACGGATTGGATGGATATGGATGCTCTTCCCACTGAATTTCAATTCACGTTGACAACAGGTGGACTTCTTACATTGATAAATGGGCGTCTGCTCTGGGATTTCCAGTTTATTTACAGCCATATCCGACAATTTTATGCTATCGAAAGTGATAAAACCTTTTATGAAGGGAAAGTCCCCCTCATATTCGATACATCCGTGGTCGGTTCTGCTATCCCGGACAAGTTGTATTTCAGTCTGAAAGGGAATGTGGATGCCTGGTATGATGAGCGCGGCGGGTACTTTTTAAGGATGAGTCCTATGGCCGAATATTGGCCCGCCAGGTTCCTCGCCCTTCGTTGCGGGTATCTGTTGTCGATTTTCGATCAGATGGACTCTTTTGTCATCGGCCAGGGTGTTCTGGCGGGATTTACTTTGAAGTTTGGTAAATGGGATTTTGATACGGCGTATACCCATTCCGACACTCCGGTTGTTACAGTACCTGGATATGTGATTCCTGTGAATAAACTGCATTTGGGCCTTACACGCAGCGGGAATTTCATCGGGAAATAATGGCTGCTCAATAAACGCCTCCATGACGAAAATGCGCCCAGTTTACAGATGACCCGAATAGAGTCTATAATCAGGACAATATATGACCTAAATAATTCTGTAATCGGGTCATTATACCGAGGAAAGCAGATGCATTATATCTGGCAAAATGAAGACTGGACGAAATTCAGATGGGATACCGACGGCATCCTTATGGCTCTCTCAGCTGCTAAATCTCAGCAAGGGTATATACTCGGTCAGGCCGA
>JAUVIY010000103.1 GCA_030592625.1 Spirochaeta sp.
CCGGGTCACCGATTCCGGGCCTTCACAGACATCGGACCCCTGGACGAAACCTGGCTGGCCGAAGCCTCGGGTCTGGGGTTCAAGGGCCGACATACTCTGGCTATCCTGCCCCGGCTGGGATCATGGGCGGTTCTGGGGCATGTGGTCTCCACATATCCCTTTACCGCGGCTCCGGGAAGTCCCTCGTCATCAGGCTGTCCTGATGGCTGCACCCGGTGTATCGATGCCTGCCCCACCGGCGCACTGTCGCTTCCGGGTCGACTTGAAGCTTCCCGCTGTATCTCGTACCAAACCATCGAGCACAAAGGTCACCTGGAAGAGGGAAACCTGTTAATGAGGGGCGCCGGAGACCGGATTTTCGGCTGCGATGCCTGTCAGGAGGCCTGCCCCTTCAATTTCCGGGTCGCGGAAACCGGAGTCGAAGCTTTCCGGCGGAACATCGCGGGAGCCTCTCGGAATCTGACCGAACTTTTAACTCTGCGAAATCGTGAAGATGTCATGAAGCACTTCGCCGGTTCTCCGCTGATGCGGGCGGGCCGGAACGGTCTGGTTCGGAACGCCTGCACGGCTGCAGGCAATTCCGGGGATGCTTCGCTCCTCCCGATACTGAATAAATTACGGATTGATGCCGACGCGGGAGTTCGGAAGCATGCTTTGTGGGCGATAGAGCAGCTTGAAGAGAAGCCTCTCTGAAACCCGCAGCGTTACAATGTGATTTCCCCGGACGTTCTGCGGTTATGCTTCATCGTAATCCTGTCTTTTGAGTGAGAAGCAAAAATGACTTTATATGTCTGTCCCTCCACCAGAACCCTGTCGTTGGGATCGCCGCTGTCCAGCGGGATTGTGAAGCTGAGCTCTGTGACTCTATTCCTCTCGGTTCCGGATTTGTTTATCACATCATCGCTTCCGTTGAGAGACTCATCATTGCGATGAGATATCTGACCTTTACCGAAATGATCCTCAATGACAACCGTACCGTCTTTGACGTAACCTATGATAATATTGGCGTCTTTCATCTTATTGGTCGGATCGAATCCTACGGACACCCAGCCTTCCGTGGGCGCGGAGACTTTAATGTTCAGGCTTGATCCATCCACCATCCATTCCAGGTGAAAATCGTCGGCATCCGCGCTCTTCCATTCGCCGGCACCGATAAAACCGGAAACAACGGCGATCAGAATTAATGCCATGGCGAATACTTTCTGTTGGTTATTAGCCATTCCTAACCTCCTTGCTATAACCTAATGCCCGGGAGTGAGGATTGCAAATAAAATTACCCCGAAGCCGATTCGAACGGCTGACCTACTGCTTAGGAGGCAGTTGCTCTATCCAGCTGAGCTACCGGGGCATCTGGCGGGATCATATCCCCGGGGCTGTATTTGCGTCAAGCCGGGGTCCTGGAGGCTGGATGGCTAACTGTTTAAAGGGGAAGCAATAACACTTTCATCATTGGCGGGTATTGACCTAGTTGCGCCTCAGGTCTAGGTTTGAAGAATGAATTTGAAGAAGGTTCTCACACGGGACTCGGTCAGGATCGGGTTGTCCGGTACAAGTAAAAACGAAATCATCAAAGAAATGGTGGGTCTTATTGTGAAAAACGGCAGCGGTCTCGATGAAAGATCCCTTCTGAAAGCCGTTTTAGACCGTGAAGCCCAGATGTCCACGGGGATGAAGAACGGTATCGCCATTCCCCACGGGAAGACCGACGATGTTTCCGAACTTCATGCGGTTATCGCCGTGAGTGCTGAGCCGGTTGATTTTGAATGCCTGGATAAGCAGCCTGCCCGTATTTTCGTCATGACCATCTCCCCCGCCTCTCATACCGGGCCCCATCTTCAGTTCCTGGCGGAGGTGAGCGGTCTTCTGACCCGTGACGATCTGAGAAAAAAAATCCTCGCAGCTACAGATGAAGATGAATTGCTGAACATCTTTTTTCAGGGTCAGAGCTGATGCACGAGGGAGCTTCTCTTATCCACATGATGACGGTGCTGGTATTGCAGCTTGCAGTCATCATTCTTGTTGCCAAATCTTTTGGTTTTATTACCACTCGTTATCTCAAACAGTCATCGGTCCTGGGCGAGCTCATCGCCGGAATGGTGATTGGACCTTTCGCCCTGGGGAGCATACCCCTGGCGTTCCTCGGCGGGGTACCTCTCTTTTCCATATCCATTGTCACGGATCTGCCGGTTTCGCCCGAGCTCTATGGGTTCGCCACGGTGGCTTCAATCGTTCTATTGTTCTTTTCGGGTCTGGAGACCGACCTTAAAACCTTCCTGCGTTTCGCCGGAACCGGTTCCATCGTAGGACTCGGCGGTGTTATCGCCACCTTCTTTCTGGGTGCAGGATCGGCGGTATTCTTCATTCCGCAGGTCAATTCCATCATGAATCCCACAGCCCTTTTCATGGGAATCGTTGCTACGGCTACCAGTGTGGGCATTACCGCCCGTATACTTTCCGAACGGCGCAAACTGTCCAGCCCCGAGGGGGTTACGATACTCTCTGCGGCGGTCCTGGACGACGTGCTGGGAATCGTCCTGTTGGCTGTCGTCGTGGGACTGGTCCGCTCGAGCGGGGGAACCGATTCAGACGTCGACTGGGGACTCATCGGGCGCATCGCCCTCAAGGCCTTCGGATTCTGGATAGGCAGTACCGTTATCGGCATCATACTGGCTCCGCGGATCACCAAAGGACTGAAAGGTCTCAAGGACATGGGAACCCTGAGCATGATTACCTTCGGTCTGGCCCTGATGCTGGCGGGTCTTTCGGAACTGGCCGGATTGGCGATGATTATCGGCGCTTATGTGATGGGGCTGGCCCTGTCCGGCACTGATGTCGCCGAAGATATTCGTCATCAGCTCGATGGGCTCTACAATTTCATTGTACCTGTTTTTTTCTGCGTCATGGGTATGCTCGTTGATTTCTCCGTTCTTCCCAAGGTTCTCGTTTACGGTCTGGTTTACACATTCCTTGGCATATTGGGGAAAATCGTCGGTTGCGGTATTCCCGCCCTGACGATGGGTTTCAACGCCAGGGGCGCCTTTCGAATCAGTGCCGGTATGCTGCCCCGGGGAGAAGTTACCCTCATAATGGCCGGCCTCGGCTTGTCCTCCGGCGTCCTTGATCCCGGTCTTTTCGGAGTGGCCGTGATGTCCATGTTCATTTCCAGCCTTATCTCGCCCCCCACCCTGGTGAAGGCGTTCAAAGGAGGCAGCGGTTTCAAAAAATCCCTGGTTACGAAAAAAAGTGAAGATCTCAGGACCATTTCCTTCGATATGCCCAGCATCTCTCTGGCCGACTTCGTCATGACAAGACTTCTTGCTGCATTCCGACAGGCCGACTTCTTTCCCCGCCGCATCGGTCATGGAAATCTGGTTTATGCCGTTCAGAAGGACGCGGTGCAGATTACCCTGTTACGGGACGGTACCACCATTACGGCCAACGTTCCACCGGACCAGGAAGCCTTCGTTCGCCTGCTGCTTACCGAAGAAATTCTTTCACTCAAGGAGCTCTTCAGAAGTGTTGAAAAGGTGGCCGGGTCGGATGCAATGGAGCGGGATATGCTCGGAGGACTCTTCTAATTGTCGACGGAAAGGGCTCTCAGTGTTAAGGTAGCCTTATGAGCCTATACGATTATGATTCCATCAAAGAAGATATCGCCGACGAATTGCTTGAACGGTTTCTGCGTTACGTCCGCATATACACTACCAGCGACGAAGCCGTCGCCGAAGAAAAAACTCCCTCTACCGAGAGACAGTGGAACCTTCTCCGCCTTCTGGAGTCCGAACTGAAAGAAATAGGCGTTGAAGATGTCAGCCTTGATGATTTCGGTTATCTCATCGCCAGATTACCGGGCAATCTTCCCGCCTCCGAGCAGGTTGATCCAATCGGCTTCATGGCCCATGTGGATACAAACGGCGATGCCCCGGGTGAGAATGTCCAACCCCGGATTCACAATCCTTACGACGGAAATGTCATCAAATTGAAAGACGGTATTGTTCTGGACCCCGCCGAATCCCCCTTGTTGGCGGGTTACGAGGGTCAGACGGTCATCACGACCGACGGCTCCACACTCCTTGGCGCCGATGACAAAGCCGGTGTGGCCGAAATCATAACCGCCGTCCATTGGCTGTGCCGGCATCCTGAAGAAGCCAGGGGCGATCTGGAAATCATCTTTACCCCGGATGAGGAAACCGGCACAGGGATGAACCGTTTTCCTGTTGAGCGCCTGCGGTCCCGTTATTGCTTCACTATGGACGGCGGCGAGGAAGGGGAGATGGAAACCGAATGTTATTACGCCCGTTCCGCTCGAATTCTCTTCAATGGCCGTGTGATTCATCCGGGTTCGGCCAGGGGTATAATGGTGAATGCCGTCACCATGGCAGGTGCTTTTATCAATATGCTGCCCCGGAACGAGAGCCCGGAAGCCACCGACGGCCGCTATGGTAATTACTGGCCCCACAAGGTGAAAGGCGGCCTCGAGAATGCTGAACTGACGGTATTTTACCGCAGTTTCGATGCCGATGATATTTTACGAAGAACCGAGGCGTTGAAATCCTTCGCTTCCGCCGTCGAAGCTTCCTTCCCCGGCGGTACCGTGACGGTGAACATCAAGGAACAATACCGGAACATGAGGGAAGAGCTGGACAAACATCCCCTGGTAATAGACCGGCTTCGCAAGGCCGTCCTGGCCTCGGGTATTGAACCCATCGAGCGTCCGATCCGCGGTGGAACCGATGGTTCCCGTCTCACCGCCATGGGCATTCCGACTCCGAACATCTTCGCCGGGGGTGTTAATTTTCACAGCCGCTCCGAATGGGTGGCGCTGCCTGCGATGGTAAGAGCCGCTACCGTCATCCTGAATCTGATTAGTGACTGGGCCCGGCCGAAATAGACTGAGGTTTCATTCAAACAGGGTTATATTTAACAGGTGAAGCTCCGAATTCGCGGATTCCATCTGTCATATTTTCTCATATTTATCCCACTGCTTTTCGCAGGCTGTAATGAGTTCGGTCTTCTGGATGATGGTATTTCAGATCCGTTGATACGGATGTCCGGGGGTGAAGGATTTCTGAATCCCGGGGAAGAAATTGATCTCTGGGTAGAATCTACGGAAAACCCGCCCGACCTGATATCGGCCAGGTTGGAGGGCAGTGATGGATCCATATGGAAGGTAAACGTCGAGCCGCCGGCTGACGGCTGGGAAAATCCTTTGGGAGAAGTCGGTAGAATGCTGATTCCGGAGACGGTTCCCGAAGGATCTTATGTTCTGGTAACCGAAGCCTGGCTTGGTGAGAAGCTGCTGGTTGAGGAACACAAGGATATATATGTCCTTCGTGGTGAATGGGCCATCAAGAGCCTGGAACTCTTTCCTCCCCAGGCTGTTCCCGGCGGTATGTTTTTCATACGCACCGTGTTGGATATTCCAGCCGGTTCCGATCCCTGGTTACGATGGATTCAGGATGAAAAACCTGTGGCGGAGGGATTCACTTCCGACGGCTGGGACGAGGTGATATTAAAGGCGGGTGAAAGTCCCGGAATGCGGTCCTTAACAGTCGAACTCCACCTTCACGAACCTGTTGATGAAGATCGTCCGGTCCGAACCTTTTCCACTGAACTGTACACCGTTGAATCACGGCTTCCGGGCGCGGACAGTCTCGGACCACCTGATTCTTATCCGATTCTCATGCATTTCGACGGAACCCTGAAAAACGACTCGGGGCCCGGGTTTGATACGGAACCGGAAATCCTGGGGAAGCCCCGACCTGTGTTTACCGAAGAAGGTATGGGTTTCCGGTTTACCGAAGGAGATGGCCTTATCTGGAGTGATGTACGCCTGCCTTCCGGTACTGCCGGTGAGTGGGAGCCATTCTCACTGACGTTCGGCATAAAGCCGGAAGAGGAGAAAACCGGGCAGGTTCTGAGGATTGACGACGGCGGAGAATTCTCAATTGTCATTGCTGTTTCCGAGGGGAAGGGGCTCACTCTGACGATGAATGGCGAAGAAGAGTATTTCTCGTATTTTCGTCTGCCGGATACCGGCGACGGTCCGGTCAGTGTCACAGTTATGTTCCTGCCGGAGAAAGACGGTCTTGATTTCATCTGGCTGGCAGACGGCGACACGGTCAATACCGGTTTCTGGAGTCCCTCTCCGGAGTTCCATGGTGAATCCGTCAGAATATTACTGGGAGGAGAGGACGGATTTACAGGAGTGCTCACCGAGTTCGGAATTAAGATCAGCGCTGGCGAATGGGATCGATTCGCATTTTACCGGGATGTCGACGGGGGGATGAGAATCGCCGAAGGTTTTGAAGATGAGGATGTTCATCCGGAAATCGAAATCGGCTTCGGTGCCGTAGTCGGCGAAGGCTCCCTGATACTTCCCCCTTCGTCCGTCGTCCGATTCCCGGCCGGGGGCGGAGGTCAACTGGCATTCCGGAAGATTATCGGTGATGATACTGCCGAATTAACCATTGTGGACCCCTTATCCGGGGAGATTTCGGGTCCGGTGATTATCAATAATGAAATTTCCGGAGATTCTCCTTACAGATTTCTAATCCCGCTGGAAAAAGCGGGGGCGATGTCGGATAATAAGACAGTAGCATTTTATGAGCTCAGGACTTCCAGCCGGAACGAATCAAACCTTCGGCTTGAATATATTCTTGTCTATCGGGAGTAACGGATTCAGAGGTACGGATGAAGACACGCTCACTTGCCTTACTCACCATCATCATGTTCATTGTCTCATGCGCCGGAGGTCCGGGTGTCAGGGACGAACCCCCCGAATGGGCCGAAAACCCCATTGCGGACACCGAATCCGATAGGGCTTTCCGAGGCGAAGGTGAGGCCGACACCATGACGTCGGCCAAATCCGCGGCTATTGAAAAACTCAAAGAGAAAGTCCTCGAATCCATGAATCTCGGAGACCCCGAGTATTGGAGTGAAGAGGGTCTTTCTGCCGTAAATACGCTGCTCGATGAGCTGGAACGTATGATCAGGAACCCGGAGTACGCCGATGTGGACGGCGTGAACATCATTCATAAAGAAGGATGGAAAAATCCTGAGGGATCCATCACCTATATGGTGGATATCACCTGGGGCAAGGATTCTTTTGAAAAACAATCCGCCGCTCTGGCGGATCTCATCGGAGTTGCCAGTTCCGGTTTCCGGGATCTTGAAAACCGGGCCAGGGCCGCCGAAAGCGACGGCAATACTTACGAGGCGGCACTTATCTGGGCAGCTGCCGCAGGTGTTGCCGAAAGCGACGGAAATATTTCGGGATACCGGACGGCATTGCGCGAAGTGGTAAGCGTCCTGGACATCCTGGATTTTATGATTGTTTCGGTGCCTGACCAGGCCTATGTCGGAACCAGACCAGACTCTCCGGTTGTGTTTTCGGTGAGTGCCGGCGGAAAACCTGTGGGAAACGCAGAATTCGTTATCACTTATCCGAGAAATGCCAGGGATGACTCGCCCTCCACTGCGGAGGCCCGGATTTTCTCCGACGACGAGGGTGTGGTCAAATTCCTGCAACCTCTGATATCGAATGCCGGAACACAGCATGTTACGATTGCGCCAAGCGCTGATCCGTTTCTGGAGTATTTCGATGAGTCCGGGGATACCTATTCCGATAACATGATAATTGCCCTGGAGAGGGCAAGGATGAGGGCTGAATATGAGGCCCTGTCCAGAATCAGGACAATTCCCATGGGGATTCTCATCCTGGAAACAGATCTTGCCGGTAATACCCTGAATTCCGCCGATGCCACCCGGGGGCTGTTTGACAATCTCGCTGCCGACGGATTCAACATTGACATCATGGATCTCGATCCCGGTGAGATGTTCGCCCGGACCGAGAGAGCCCTGCTTCGTGACCTGAAGGCCGATCCCCGTTTTGCCGACAGATACGACCGGGTGATTCATGGAACTGTGACCCTGGAAAGCTTCGAACAGAATGGAGATAGCTACACCGTTCGTGTCTCGGGAACTCTTGCCATGTCGGACATCCAGCGGCAGGTCACTCTTTACCGTTCCGAAATTACCAAAACCAGCCAGGCCTCGGACAGTCAACAGGCGATGAGCGCCGCCTTCAGGCAGCTCGGACGTTCTTTCGCCGGAGAACTCATCGAACAGGCTCCCTGATGGA
>JAUVIY010000201.1 GCA_030592625.1 Spirochaeta sp.
GCTGTCCTTGTCACCGTCTTCTCCGGGGTCTTCCCCGGCGGAAGTTTTCTGAGGCACAGCCGAACGTATTCTCGAAAGAGAATCCTCGAGGTTGATTTTCGCATCGATATCCGATGGCTTCAGAGTTAAGGCTCTTCTGAAAGAACGGTATGCTTCGTCATAACGTCCCCAGTGATAATAGAGCACCCCGCGGTTGAATGCGACGCGGAACAGGATGTCCGTATTGTCGGTATTACTTTCGGCCATGGCCCAGGAGCTGAGGGCCGCATCACCTTCACCAAGGGCGAAATAGACGTTGGCAAGATTGTAGTAGACAACATCCTTGCCTGCATTAGCTGTATCATCTGCATTGAGGTATTGAAGAATGGACTTCTGATACTGACCTCTGGCGTAAGACATATTACCCGCCAGCACTTGTACCGATGGCGCGGAATCCCTGCAGGATGCGGTGAGCATCGTCAGAACAACCGCAGCGGCAATTAACGGAATTTTCATCTTCGCCGCCATGGAATAATCCTTACCAGAAGAAAGAAAAGAAGAAAAAACAAACTCGGGATCAGAAATATCCGGTACCGGTTCACACCGACAAATCGGATTCCCCTGCTTTCGGAAAATTCCCGCCCTTCCTCGATATCCGCTATCAGATCGGCAGTGGCTCCGGGGCGTGAGAGCTCATGAAAAGAACCTCCGGTATCTTCAGCAAGACGTTTCAGAATATCCATGCGGGTCCGGCTCACCACCGGATGCCCGGTGGAATCCTTAACGTAGCTACCGTCTCCGAGGGGAATGGTACTTCCCTCAGAAGTACCGACGGCCATTGTGTAAACCGGAATGCCCTCTTCCGCAAGATCCCGGGAAATCCTGTCGATCCGGCCGCTCAAGGTGTCCCCATCGGTGATGAGCACAAGAACCCTGTTTCGGCCATCTCCTTTGGGGAATGAATCCCTGGCGGTTCGCAGGGCAGCTTCCACATCCGTACCGGGATGAGTGAACAGACCGGGCCCCAGTCTCCCGGCCCACATGTCGAGAACCACCCGGTCTTCCGTCATTGGAACCATCAGCAGAGCATCGCCCTTGAAAGGAATCAGCGAGAAACGTGAGTCGTCAAGGGACCGTAACATCTGCTGCAAAGCCGTAACCGACCTGTCCAGACGGCTCGGAGAAAGATCCTCGGCAAGCATACTGCGGGAAACATCAAAAGCTACAGCAACATCCAGGCCCGAACGTTCCCCGGTCACAGGCTTCCGACCACTGCGGGGCTCGGAAGCGGCCAGAACCACAAGTATTATGAATACGGCCATTGCCAGGTTTCTCAGGAAAGACCTCACTTGCCATTCGACACTGTTTCTTCCAATAGCATTCAGGCTGCGGCGGCCCTTCCGACCGGCAATTACAGCAGCAGTAATCGCAAGAGGTACGACAAGGAGCCCCCATAATGAAGCCGGGTAGGCCCAATTCACGGTGTTTCTCCCAGAAGAAGCTTTCGAATCAGATACACCACAGCAACCAGAAGGGATCCGATTATAACCAGATTACGATGAACCGGCCGGCTGCTGACACGAACCGTTACCCTCCGTACCACAGATTCCAGAGCATCTACAGCCTGGAAAACTGTCTCAAGGGCCCCGGGGCTGTTGGCTCGCCAGTATCCGCCGCCGGTGACATCCGCCAGAGACCGGAGTTGATCTTCATCGAAATTCGTCACAATGGTACCCCGGGTAACGGTTCCGTTTTCCGAGTTTATCAGCTCGATGGGAACCTCTCCTTCACTGCCTATTCCGATAGAGTAGATCCTGATTTTCTGGTCGTCGGCCAGTCTGGCAGCCATTTCCGGACGGATTTCCCCGGCATTGTCATCACCATCGGTAAGCAAAAGGATGATTTTTTCGGGTGCGGTTGAGTTCGCCAGGTGAAGGGTCGCTACCGCCAGACCCATGCCAATGGCGGTATCATCCCCAAGGTCACGAAGTTCCAGTTCGTCGATTCGTTCGGAAAGCCATGCATAGTCGGCCGTCGGAGGACATCGTAATACGGCATCGCTGCCGAAGGTGACAAGACCGATTGAATCCCCCGAACGGCCTGCAATGAATCGGCGAATCATGTCCCGGGCCGTATCGAACCTGTTCACCGGCGGGAAGTCTTTGGCACCCATACTGGGAGACTGATCCAGTACAATTATGATATCGATTCCCCGGGACAGATAAACCTCTTCCTTTTCGGTAATCTCAGGGCCGGCCAATGCCGCAATAAGGGCGACAGACCCGAGACAGTAGAGAATATCTGTGAATACGACGACACTCCTCAGCCAGGTTCTCGGTGGCCTGAAACCGTCCCCGCCCCAGACTCTGTAGGGAAAAATGATGCGGCCGCCTCGCTTCCGCCAGATGAATCTAGCCCAGATGAGAACAGGAAACATAAGAAAGAGAGCAAACCAGCCGGGCTCGTTAAAACTGAGCATTTGTCTTCTCCCATTCCTGTACCGCTGAGTTCACCTTGTCCAGGGTTTTATGCAAACTACGGTCGTTGGCAAAACGCCCGGCGAATTTCACCATATCGCCTTCTTTAAGTACATCGAGCAGCTGCAGCTGAGGCGTATCATTACCGTGTAATTCCGGCATGATTGAGATTTCCGCCGTTGTAGCACTTTTACAATCATGTCCGATCCTGGCACTCATGTAGGTACGGAGCCCTTCGGTGAGTTCGTAGTACCAGAGGGATGCCGTCACCGAACCGACACTGGTATTAAGCTTCTTCATCAGACGACGCAATCGCCTGGCAGGCCGCCCGATCCTGTACAGCATCCGTGTTTTTTTAAACCAGTTCCACAAAACCCGGAACGATCCGTAACCGAGAAACGGCGCCATGGCCGTCAGAGACAGTATCAGCGCTACAGCAAGTTTAGTACCGGGCATCAGAAGCTGTCCTCGCAGGGATCGAACTCCATCGTGTGTGTTTTGCAGAATCGAATGAGTCGGAACCTTGATATCTTTCAGCAGCAGTGTACCCAATTCCATGGACGGCAGCGTTCGTGTTCCCGCCGCAAAGGGGGTGAAAGCAATGACGATGGTAATGGACTTGTCATCAGTTTCAACGGAAATGTCACGAATCTCCACCCAGTCGGATTCCGGGAAAGTCTCCGGGACTTCAATAGCCATTGGTTCGTCCAGGTTGAAACTGATACTGAGTTCCACCTGATCGCCGACAAAAAACGTCGGCGGGATAAACCGGATATCATTGAGAACGGCCTGAGCGCCCAGACTCCCGCAGGCCAGCAGAACAAGAGGGAGGAGAAGCATCCCGATACGAATCCTCACGCTCCACGCCTCCGCCGGAAAAAGGCCTGAAGGCTGTCTGCAGGTTCTTCATCCGTACCCACTTCGAGGGTGTCTGCCCCGGCTGTCCGACAGTCGTTGAGCCAGCTACGCCTGTGATCGTCCCAGAACTCCGCGTATTCCTTCCTCAAAGCTCCCGATTTTCCCCATGCGGTGAAACCTTCTCCGGTTTCAGGATCTTCCAGCTCTACCAGACCGGTTGAGGGAAATTCCTTATCCAGGGGATCGGAAAGCCGAATGGCGATGACATCGTGCTTTCGTGCCAGCAGGGCCATTTCGGACTGATAACCATCGGAGCGGAAATCTGAGAGAATAACGACGATACTCTTGCGTTTCAGAGACTGGGCCGCAGTTCTCATAGCCAGTGCCAGATCCGAACCCCGACTCTCAGCTTTGTACCCCAGAACTTCGCTGATCTGACGCAGAACATGTCGTCGTCCCTTCATCGGCACTACAAGCCGTTCGACCCGATCGGAAAACAGCAGACTGCCGACCCGGTCGTTGTTTGCGACTGCAGCCAGGGCCAGTAGAGCAAACAGATTTCCCGCCACTTCCCTCTTGTCGATGCCGCCGCTGCCCATGGAGAGTGAGGCGGACACATCAACCAGAACGAGGAGGATGAGCTCCCGCTCTTCCTTGAAGGTTTTAGAGTAGGGCGCGGCCATCCGGGAAGACACGTTCCAATCGATGAAACGGACATCATCTCCATATTCGTAATCCCGAACATCGTCGAATTCCAGTCCCGGACCCTTGAACACCGAGTGGTAATTCCCTGCAAAAAGGCTTTCGACGAGTTTGCGGGAACGGACATGGAGGCGCCGTACCCTGGAGGGTAAATCGTCCTTTATCATGGATCCCCTTACGGTACCGAAACCGCCGCCAGAAGTCCGGCAATGACGGCATCGGCATCCATCTGTTCAGCTTCCGCCTCATAGGAAAGGACCATCCTGTGACGCAGGGCCATGGGTGCAACGGCTTTGACATCTTCGGGCAGGACGAAGCTCCGGCCTTCGAAGAGAGCCTGAACCCTGGCGCAGCGGTAGATGGCCAGAGTGGCCCGGGGAGAGGCTCCGTATTCGATATAACGGGTAAAGGGGAGTTTTCGCCTGTCCTTCACACGACTGGCGGCCACCAGAGATACGATATAGCGTCGTATGCCCTCTTCGGCTTTTACGGTCTCTGCAGCTTCCCTCAGCTGCTTCACCTTCTCCCGATCCAGCACCCGGCGCAGGGGTATGTCCGGATCGTTCACCATACGCTCCAACATCGCCAATTCCTCGGCAGGACTGGGATAGTCCACCTTCACCTTGATGAGGAATCTGTCGAGTTGAGCCTCAGGAAGACGGTAGGTGCCTTCCTGCTCAATAGGATTCTGGGTTGCCATAACGAAGAAAGGCTCAGGTAACGGATAGGTCTGCTCACCAATGGTGACCTGTCCCTCGGCCATGGCTTCGAGAAGAGCGGACTGAACCTTGGCGGGAGCTCGGTTGATTTCGTCCGCCAATAAGACATTGGAAAAGACCGGTCCCTTGCGGGGTACGAACTCACCGGTCTGTTGACGGTAAATCATGGTACCTGTTAGGTCGGCAGGAAGCAGATCGGGAGTGAACTGTATGCGCTTGAACATCGCAGAGGTGATGTCGGCCAGGGTTCTGACAGCCAGTGTCTTGGCAAGACCGGGTACGCCTTCAACCAGGACATGCCCACTGGCGATAATGCCCATCATGAGGCCATCGACAAGGTCGGCCTGACCGACAATACGCTTCCCCATCTCCTTCCGGGCTTTGTTGACCAGTTCCCCGGCCTCTTTAATGCTCTTCTCGTTTACGGTTTCCACTCTGCTATCCTTCATGTCCGGTAATCGGCGTTGATTTTCACATATTCTTCAGATAA
>JAUVIY010000090.1 GCA_030592625.1 Spirochaeta sp.
AACCTCCGTAACACCCGCCGGTGGAGGAAGCCCGTTGATCGGTGAGGCCATCTCTGAAACCTTCGAGATTATCAACTCAGGCACAGAGAACGGTGCACAAACAGTCGACTGGTCGGCTTGGGTTTCCCTGGACATGACACTGAACGCCGGCGATATTCAGGTGGATTCCGGATCCGTCGGCCCCTACACTGCCGGTAATACTTCAGGACTGCTGCCGATTACCGGTAATTGGCCGGATACACCCGGAAATTATTACCTGATTATTACCTGGACGGCGACTGACGATAACGATCCCTTGAACGATTCCATGGTTTCGGATTCTGTATCGGCAGTCAGTTTCCCGGTGAACGACTACAGCATCACAACCGTTCCTACTCCGGGAGGAACTACAACAGCCGGAGATACGGTCAGCGGAACATTCTCAGTACAGAATCTGGGTCCTGATGACGATACCAGCGAGGGTTTCTCCTGGACGGCTTACGCATCGTCGGATACCGTTTTCAATACCGGTGATGCCCAGATAGACTCGGGAACAGAACCATTCCAGGCCGCTATGGATACTCCCCTGGTGGTCAATTACAACGGGATGTGGCCGGACACCGGAGGTGATTACCATATCGTCGTCATTATCGATTCAACCCATGATCCTGATCCACTGAATAATGAAAACTACGATACTTTGGGCCCAACAGAAGTGGTAAACATGACAGATTATGAAATCAGCCTCGTGAATTACCATCCACTGGGTGAACCGGGCACCCCCTTGGCGGCTGCCCCTCTTCCTCCGGCACACCCGGCCTATATTCCATATGAGTTCACTCTCAACGAAATAGGCGGTAAGGACGGTAATAAAAAAGTTGATTGCACCGTTTACGCTTCGACCGACACAATACTCGACGGTGGTGATACTGTTCTCAAGTCGACCTTCATACAAGCCAATGATATCGTCCTTGGAGGCGGAACGATCACTGAACCCTTCGACGACGGCAATCCCTGGCCTGGATTTCCCACTGAGTATTACATCATCGTTACCATCAATGCTGCAGACGATGTGAATGCGGCCAACGACATCTACGTGGCCGGTCCGGTTCAAGTTGCGGTGCAGGTACCAGATTCGGAACCGAATGACGGTTTCGGGCCTTACACAACAGCTCCTCCGAATCTCCCGGCCCCCACCGACTTCACAGATCTCAATCCATTTCTGTCAATCGCGGGAACCGGAGAACTCCGACCGAATGAAATCGTCAGGATTGACGGCATCATGGAAGCCTATAACGTCTGGGATACAGTCGGATTTGTCGTGGGTCCGGGAATGACGACGATTCAGCTGGAAGCCACATGGGCCACGGGTTTTGATGATGTGGATATCTATCTGTGGGATGAGTACGGGGCTGAGATCCCCACCTGGCTGACGGCTGACATCACTGATGACTATGAAGATTTAACAGTAGTCAACATCACACCGGGAGAATCCATCTATATCGGAGTCTGGTTTTATATGGATAACAACAGGGGAAGTGCTACCGGAACGGAAACCTACACATTGTCGCTTACAGGTTTGCCCTGAGAAAATTGATAATTCCTGAAAAAGGTCCTCTGCATTACACGGAGGACCTTTTTTATGTCAATACAAAATATAGACTTAACAATTTGGAATTTTCCTCAACACCGATCGGATCACTTCCCGGCTTCAGCAGCCAGTTCGCTCAGAAACGAAAGAATCTCAGCATAAACCGCTTCGCGACCTTCAAGCTCCCTCAAATCACCACTGGTATCCGTATAGGTCTCAAGACTATCGTGAAGCGATGGGTCCAATCCGGACTTGATGACGAGCTTGGTGTCCAAAAGGGACAATAGTCGATCACGGAATTTACGTTCATCATCCGCATTCCGGTGCAGGACGGTTCGGTAACGAATCTGTAGATTCTCGATCCGTGCCGACATTGAGGCCAACAGGCTCTTCAAATCCTCAATCTGTGCGGTTGACTCATCCAGCCCCGTTTCCAATCCTTCTGCATACCCTTCGTCTCGAGCGGACGCCAGCTGAGCCGCCGTAAAAACCGTAGCTCCCGTTAGGACCGAGTCGAAAGCCTCCTCCAGTTCCGGCATGGCCGAAAAGGCATCCCGCCAGACTTCCCGGGCCGCCTCTATTTCACCGGCGTCGGACAGTTGGGTACCGGCAACGGCACCGGCGGCCAGCACCGCCAGAGTTTCTACCGCTTTATTATCTTCCAGAGGTGCCGCCTCGAAACCGGATGATTCGAGAACAATGAGCCTTCTGATCGCATCGGTAAGAAACGTGTCGATTTCTCTACGACTCTCGACAACGTCCAGGCTCCGGATTCCGTCTTCCCTAAGGTACAGATCAAGGGAATCCAGAGTCATCAACGCCGACTCCGTATCACCGACGGACCGAGCCGATCCCACCCTGGCGTAAAACGCCATAATCTGAGCGGTTACATTTTGCTCCTGTTCCTGAAGGTTTCTCAATTCATCCAATTGCATTGCGGCTTCACTGACTTCCGCTCTCTGTACCTGTGCGAGTTCTTCAAGTTCGGCGCTGCGTGAATCCAATTCTCCCTGGAGACGATTCCTCTCTTCTGCGACGGTGGTAATCCGGGATTCATACAATCCACGCTGGGCATCCAATTCGGCCACCCTTCTCTCCTGGTCGGCGGCGGCAATCAGCCTGGCCTCGGACAGATCGGCCTCGAAACGATGGCGGATATCCGCTTCATAAGCGGCCAATGCAACAGTGAGGTTGTCACCGGTAACCCCTGATTCGGAAAGACGTGCCCTTTCAGCAGCCAGCTCGGTATCGAACTCCTTTCTCAGCTCGTCCTCCCGTTCGGCGAGTTTCAACTCAGTCTCATCTGCAAGGAGGGATTTCTGATTCTCCAAATCGGCCAGAAGGGACCTTATATCGGCGATTTCCCGCTCCTTTGCCCCCAATTCGGCCTCGGCATCCTGGCGCAGTCTCTCAAGAATCCGTCCTTCGGCAGATTCCAGGCCGACATCGGGATGAATAAGAGCTGATTCACTTCGATCGAAAATTTGCCATAACACCAGTGTACCCATGCACAAAATCAAGACGGCACCTATGTTCAATACCAACGGCAATACGTAAGAGCGCTTTTTCGGAATAAAACGCATGGCACCCTCATCCATGCGAATCCGATCATCCTTGAGCATACTGTCGATGCCCAAGAGGACGTTCTGTTTCTCGTCGTCGGGAATATCAAGGACAAAATCATCGTTTTGCAGCTCTCCGAGCAAGACCATGCGGGTACGAAGAGCCCTTGCACGTCGAAAAAGACCACTCATTTCACGTCTCTCCGGTTTTTGTCCGATATAATTAATGTGAATATACGCCCGAAATTCATCCTGGTGGTCCTGCCTCTCATAATAGCGCCTCTCGTAATGGCCGCCCTTGTCTCTTATTTATCGGCAAGAAACGGAATAACCGCCGTTGCTTCGGACTTTTTACGGTTCAAATCACAAACACTTATCGATTATATGGACGGTCAGTGGAGTCTGCTGACCGATAACAATCTGGATGATGAGGACGAGTACATAGCGGCGGCACGCGGAGCGGTCAACGCATTCGCCGTCAGTCTGGTCCGCTCCTCCACCGAACTTATTTTCGCAGTCGATTCTATCGGAAATGTGGTAATGACCTCTGGCGCGATATCCCTCGACACCGATTCGTATCCGGAATTGGCCGCCGCTCCCCTGCCACAGGGCGGGGAATGGTTCGATTCGCTGAAGCTGAACGATCAGCGTCGGGTGGCCTATGTCGATTCCTTCACACCCTGGGGATGGACAATATTTGTAACCGAGGCCTGGGATGGCTTCTACAAACCGGTAATACACATAGCCCTGCTCATTGCCCTGATCGGCGCCATATCATTAACCGTCGCTCTGGTTTTCCTCATTATCGCCACCGGTCTGGTGGCCAAACCATTGGAAGGCATGGTGAAGGCCATCGAAGGCATTATGGAAACCATGGATCTGAAAACCCGGGTTCCCATTCTCTACAAGGATGAGACCGGCAGACTGGCTCACTCCTTCAACCTGATGACAGAAAGCCTCGATAAGGCCAATGAAGACGTGAAAGATTTCGCACTTCGGGCTGTATTCGCCCACCGGAAAGCGATACTGGCGCAGAAGGAAACGGAGGAAGCAAAAGAAAAGGTAGAAAATCTTAACGTACTTTTCAAGAAATATGTGCCCCAGTCAGTTATCGATCTCAATATCTCACGCCTGGGCCAGGATTTACTGATTGGGGAAGATTTACTCGTCTCGATACTGATGTCAGACATCAGAAGTTTCACCACAATTACGGAAAAAATGCAGCCGCAGGAACTTGTGGATTCTCTCAACCGTTATTTTGAAGCTATGGTGGACGTTATAGATTCTCAAGGAGGAATGACGGACAAGTACATTGGTGATGCAATCATGGCTCTTTTTGGAGCACCGGAAGAAAAGGACGATGATGTAATACGTTCGGTATACACAGGACTTGAGATGCTTGAGGCACTGGATGGATTCAACACTGATCAAGCGAAGCGGGGAATCAGCCCATTCAATATCGGTATTGGTATTCATTACGGCAGGGTAACTGCCGGCAACATCGGTTCCGATAAGAAAATGGACTATACAGTCATCGGTGAAACTGTGAATATGTCTGCCAGGCTGGAAGGCCTCACAAAGTACTACGGAACACCGATGATAATTTCCGAAACGGTCAGAAGACGACTGGAAGACAAGGTTGAAGCCAGGCTCCTGGACAAGGTGCTTGTAAAGGGCAGCTCAATACCAATGCCGGTCTACTCGGTGACAAAGCACCTTACTCCCGAAAAGAGAGAAGTATGGGACGCATTCGCCGCAGGACAGAAAGAATATTACGACCGGAATTTCCCGGGAGCTCAAAAAGCCTTCCAGGAGGCTTTAAAAGCCTATCCCGACGACAATCCCTCTCAGATTTTCCTGGAAAGAACTCTGGAATATCTGAAAGATCCTCCTCCTGAAGACTGGGACGGATCCTTCAGGCACGAGGTAAAATAGAACCGCAATTATCTATTCGGACTTTGTAAACCCTATCTCACCATCCATGATATCCCCGAGTATTTTATCTCCGTCCGTAAAATCCCCCGCCAGCAACAACATCGCCAGTGGGTTCTCCACCAGATCCCGTATGGCCCGACGCAGAGGCCGGGCACCGAAGGCAGGATCGTAACCACGCTCGGCGATGAGGTCTTTAGCAGCGTCGGACAGCTCAAGGCTCATCCGTTTCTCTTCCAGACGTTCGGCCAGCTGGTTGGACAGGATATCCAGGATGGAACGGATCTGCTCTTTGCCCAGGGACTCGAAGATGATGGTTTCGTCCACACGATTGAGAAACTCCGGCTTGAAGGTTCCTTTGAGCCGCTCAGCCAGAATCGCCCGGGTGACGTCGGTAACTCCGTTTTCCAGGATGACATCCGAGCCCAGGTTACTGGTCATGATGATGATGGAATGACGGAAGTCCACCACCCGCCCCTGGCTGTCGGTGAGACGACCATCGTCCAGGAGCTGGAGGAGAATATTGAACACATCTGGATGGGCTTTCTCTATTTCGTCGAAAAGTACCACCGAATAGGGCCTTCGACGCACCGCTTCGGTGAGTTGACCTCCTTCTTCATACCCCACATATCCCGGAGGGGCGCCAACGAGGCGTGAGACAGCGAATTTTTCCATGTATTCGCTCATATCGATTCGAGTGAGGGCCTTCTCGTCATCGAATAGAAAGGCCGCCAGGGTGCGGGCCAGCTCGGTTTTACCCACACCGGTGGGCCCCAGAAAAATAAAAGAACCCAGGGGTCTGCCGGGATCCGACAGACCGCTGCGGTTTCGCCGAACAGCATTGGCCACGGCTCCCACCGCCTGGTCCTGCCCCACCACCCGCTGCCGGAGGATGTTTTCCAGTTCCAGGTATTTCTCCCGATCGGATGCCATCATCTTGGACACCGGGATGCCGGTCCAGACGGATACAACACGGGCGATGTCCTCCTCACCGATTTCCTCTCGAAGCAGGCTGTTATCACCCTGCAACGCCTTGAGCCGATCGGTTTTCGCATCCAGGGCGGCCTGAGCTTCAGGCAGTTTTCCATGGAGTATTTCCGCCGCCAGGTTGAGGTTACCTTCCCGCTCGGCCTGTGAGGCCCGGACGTGGAGCTCTTCCAGCTCCTGCTTGATGGCCCTGATTTCCTCAATGGCTCCCTTCTCGTTCTCCCACTGGGCTTTCAGGGCGTCACGTTCAGCTGAAAGGTCGGCCAATTCCCGGCCGAGGATGCCCAGGCGTTCTCTGGAAGCCTCGTCCTCCTCACGGTCCAGGGACTGCTTCTCAATCCTGAGCTGGAGGATTCGCCGCTCCAGGACGTCCAGCTCCACCGGCTGGCTTTCGATTTCCATTTTCACCCGACTGGCGGCCTCATCCACCAGGTCGATAGCCTTATCCGGCAGGAAGCGGCTGGTGATGTAGCGGTCCGACAGGGATGCCGCAGCGACAAGAGCTTCGTCCCGGATCCTCACGCCGTGATGCACCTCATAGCGCTCCCTGAGGCCCCGGAGAATCGCTACCGTATCCTCCACGGACGGTTCGGAGATGAACACCTGCTGGAACCGGCGTTCAAAGGCCGCGTCTTTCTCGATGTGCTTGCGATATTCGTCCAGGGTGGTGGCGCCTATGGTGTGGAGCTCGCCCCGGGCCAGAGCGGGTTTCAGGAGGTTGGACGCATCGGTACCCCCCTCCACGGCTCCGGCTCCCATAACGGTGTGAAGCTCGTCGATGAACAGAATAATACTGCCGTCGCTGGAGGTCACTTCCTTGATGACACTCTTAAGGCGTTCCTCGAACTCTCCCCGGAACTTCGCTCCGGCCACCAGGGATCCCATATCGAGAATCAGCAGACGCTTACCCTTGAGGGAATCGGGGACGTCGCCTTCGACGATGCGGCCGGCCAGACCCTCGACGATGGCGGTTTTGCCGGTGCCGGGCTCACCGATGAGCACCGGATTGTTCTTGGTTCGGCGGCTTAAAACCTGCATCACACGGCGCACCTCATCGTCACGACCGATAACCGGGTCGAGCTTGCCCTGTCGGGCCCGTTGGGTGAGGTCGATTGTGTATTTCTCCAGAGCACGGAACTTGCCCTCGGGGTCCTGATCGGTCACCCTCTGGCCGCCGCGGACGTCCTTGAGAGCACTCAGGAGTGCATTGCGATCCGCACCATGCTTCTTGAGGAGATCGGAAGAGGGCCCTTTCTCGAAAGCAATGGCAAGGAGAAAATGCTCCACCGAGATATAATCGTCCTTGAGCTTGTCCGCTTCCTTTTCCGCCGACCTCATCAGCCGGGCCGCGTTGGGACTCATGCTCAGCTGCACCGTATCTCCATAAGCCCTGGGCTTCTTTTCCAGAACAGCCTGAAGCTCGGAATCCAGAATGCTCGGGGTCACCCCCAGACGGGAGAGAAGATGGGGAACGATACCATCTTCCTGACGAATCAGGGCGGCCAGTATGTGCTCGACATCCAGCTGATTATGCCCGGCATCATCGGCAATCCGGCCGGCGGATTCCAGGGCCTCACGGCTTTTAATGGTATAGCGGTCCTGCATGGTTTTTCGTCCTCCTGATATAAAATAGGCAGGAAGAGGTGCTGCGGGCAAACGCATCGATTCGATATAAGAAAAAACCCGTTACACAATCCGAGCGCCACTCATTATGATTGAATCATGAGTGAACCCGAGAAAATCGTCATACTCCTCGACAGCTTCACCCGAAGTGAAGCCCGGGCCGCCCTCACCGCTTTCGCCGGCGCCGGTGGCGATGCCTCAAAAGTTGTCGCAGCTCCCATAACCGAACTGGTTGCCGCCCAGAACACCGCCGAAGCCCTCGGAGCCGTCGTAAAAGGCAAGTGGCCCGGCGGCACTCCCCGATCCGGAGGCAAGCGTAGCGCCCTCATCGCAGGAGCCGATAAAAGTGACGCCGTCGCCCTGATGCGCAGCTTCAAAAGCATCCTGCCCTCAAACGCCGATCCGGCTTTCGCCATGGTAACCAAAACCGGCATGGGCTGGACTGTGGATGAATATCTGGCCCATATCCGCAAGGAGCACGATTACATGAAAACCGCCGATCCCTTGATGGATCCGGATATGAAGGAGGTGGATTGACCTCTGGCGCTCTGTTGTTTAAACCTTGAAAGTTCGGAGGTAGATTTTGGTTAAGGGTTGAGGATGGGGTGAGTATTGAGGCATTTCGCCGAAGATTGAGTCAGACACCGCATTTTCCCTAAACCCGAGACTCCATAAAAAAAGCGCCGCTCCCGGGTAATAACATTACCCGGGAACGACGCTCAGCGAAGGGATCTCGATATAGGCCCTCGGGAAAAGGAGGAAACCCCGGGCCTTTCGTTTCTATTAAAGAGAACCACGCAGTAGAAATGTGGTTACGTAAAATAAAAAATCAGGAATAGTTCTTATGATCGATAAAACAGCGGTAAAACGCACCAAATACCTCTCACGTTCGGAACGACGGATCGGCGGCCGCCTCATTATGAGATTCTCAGGCTTCAACGGCCTGGGTATTTCTTTCCTGGGAGATGCAACGGTTACGCTGCTCGCCATCTATTTCGGTGCCGGTAACATGGAACTGGGCCTTATTTCCGCCATGCTTTATATCTCAGGTATCGCATTGCTCATTGTCCCCAGGATATTCAAGGGATGTAATGTGGTAACCGTAGGTTTCTGGGCCTGGATGATCCGGGGATTGGTTTGCCTGCCTTACTCCCTGCTGTTTTTTATCCAGGGCAAGGCCGCCATAGCCTTGATAATGACACTGTACGCCCTGTTCTGCCTCTCCAGAACCGCCGGGATTGCCATGGTCACCACCATTCAGAAGCGGCTGATGGTGAGCAGCACCCAGAGCGATCT
>JAUVIY010000325.1 GCA_030592625.1 Spirochaeta sp.
CAATGTGTGCAGGATTATCAAAATCTTCGCAGTTTGGTACGACCCTGGGATTCACCCGCTTGATGGACTTCAGGATATGGGAAGCATAAGAGGAAATAACCACATGTTCGGTTCCCAGATCCGACGGGGGCATGATGCGATTAAGCAGTTTTTCGATATAGTTCTCGCTGAACCGGCTGCGCTCCCACCAGAAATCGTGATGATGGAAAATCGTGGCAACACGGTGCTTTGTGGCGATTCTGAAAACCGCGATCCCCCCGAGGAGGCTCATGGGCATTGCGTTGGTGTTTTCAGCAATGATGACATCGATCCTGTTATCCTGAATGATTTCGTACAGATGATTACCGACTTCTGCCCCTGACGCTTCAAGTTCCGACTGAATCTCAGCCATTCGGGCATCCGTAAAATGAGGGGGTCGCTTCGAGAGATACGGGAAGACAAGGGTTTCAAAATACTCCTGTTCGGCTGAGTCGAAACTGATACTTTCCAGGAGTATCTGCCTCTCCTCAGGGACACCGGAGATCGGCTGGCGATAGAGCCCGGCAATGGTAAATATTTCATGTCCCTGATCGGAAAGGACATCGATCCATTTATCCGCCTCCAGGGATACACCGTCCACATCTCCGAGTTTTCCACAGATTATGGCGATACGAAACTTATCGTTGATCATGAAGCGGATTATCCGTTGCTGCAGGGATAATGGTCAATCACATCAGTACGGAATCGGTACTCCCGCAGGACAGAAAAAAACCGGCCGCCCCGTAAAGGACGACCGGAAAAGGAGGAGAAAGAAAAGATTCTACTTCTGGTACAAGGGCCTTGCCTGGTATCTGGTATGAAGCAATTCGTGACTCTTGTGTGAGAGAGGTTCGCCGAGGTAATCCTTGTAGATCTGGATAATCTCGGGGTTCTGGTGGGAACAACGCACGGTGCTTTTCTCATCATCGTTGTAGATTCCGGCCATCCTTTTCTGACGAACTTCCTCATCAGTGTTGTAGGGCTGACCGCCCCCGCCGATGCATCCGCCCTTACAGGCCATCACCTCGATGAAGTGATAGGGAGGCTCTTTCTCGGCTTCCCGGGCTTCCCGGACTTCGTCCATAATCTGACGGACATTGGCCATACCGTGAGCTACGGCAACCTTCAGAGTAACGTCGCCGACAGGCACTTCACCGGATCGTACGCCTTCCATGCCGCGAACGGCCTGGATGTTCACATCACCGAGCTCTTCGTCTGTTACCAGCTTGTAGGCGGTCCGAAGTGCGGCTTCCATAACCCCGCCGGTAACACCGAAGATGGTTCCCGCGCCGGAGTATGCGCCAATGGGACTATCGGCGGTTTCTTCCTTGAGGTTCAGGAAATCGATACCCGCCCGCTTAATGAGTCGAGCCAGTTCCCGTGTAGTCAGCACCAGGTCCATGTCGTTGTAACCCGAGGCACGCATGTTGTCATCCCGGCCGATTTCGTACTTCTTGGCGGTACAGGGCATGATAGCCACCGAATAGATATCCTTGGGGTCAATATTCTCTTTCTCGGCATAGTAGGTCTTGGTGATGGCACCCTGCATCATCATCGGACTCTTGGCCGTGGAGAAATGGGGAATCATGTCCGGGTAGAATTTCTCCATGAAATCGGTCCATGCCGGACAGCATGAAGTGATCTGGGGCAGGGGCCCCGCATCTTTTTTTGTCAGCCTTTGCACCAGTTCGGTTCCCTCTTCCATGATGGTGAGGTCTGCCGAAAAGTTGGTATCGAACACCGCGTCGGCGCCGAGCATCCGCAAAGCGGCGTAAATCTGGCCGGTCATCAGGGTTCCGGCCTCAAGGCCGAAGGCTTCACCGATGGCGACACGGACCGCAGGGGCCACCTGAATCACCACATGCTTGGTTTCGTCACGGACTGCGGTGAGAACGTCTTCAGTCTCGTCCTTCTCATAGATGGCACCAACAGGACAGTGGGCCGAACACTGGCCGCACTTGATGCATGGGCTCTCGTTCAGCAGCGCGCCGCCGGCAGGCTGAATGACAGTTTTATAACCCCGGTCAATGAATTCCAGGGCCCAGACGCCCTGCATCTGCTGGCACACCTGAACACATCGACCACAGTTGATGCACTTCCGGGGATCCAGAACTATGGACGGCGTGGAATCGTCCCTGGGCAGATCCTTAAGCTCTTCGCAGTAAGGTGCATCACGGATGCAGAAAGCTTCAGAGATGTCCTGAAATTCACAGGAGCCGTTACGGGCACATGTGAGACATTCGTTGGGATGATTGGACTGCATCAGCTCCACGACGGTTTTCCGGACTTCCATGATTTCGGGATCGTGAGTGATGTAGTTGAGCCCCTCCACCACTTCGGTGGCGCAGGCCCGAACCATTTTGGGCGAGTTCTCCACCTTCACGACACAGATTCCACAGGCGGCCCAGGGCTCGAGGTCGGGATGATAACAGAGGGTGGGGATATTCACCTGGATCGCCTTGGCGGCGTTCAGGATGCTGGTGCCGACCTCAACTTCGAGAGGCTGGCCGTTAATCTTGATATTCACCATTGCCATTTGGTCATCTCCTCCTAGGCCACTATGACGGCGCCGAACTTACAGACGTCGTAGCAGACACCGCATTTTATGCACTTGCTCTGATCGATGACGTGAGGGACTTTGCGCTCACCGGCGATACAGGGAACCGGACACTTGCGGGCACAGACGGTACAGCCGATGCACTTGTCGGCATCGATAGTATAAGTCACCAGGTCTTTACACTTACCGGCCCGGCACCTGCCCTCCTTGATATGCTCCAGATACTCCTGTTCGAAGTATTTCAATGTGGAAAGAACCGGATTTGCGGCAGTCTGCCCCAGTCCGCAGAGAGAAGCTTTCTGGGTGGCCATGCCGATATCTTTCAGTTTCTGGAGGTCTTCCATGGTGCCGGAACCCTTTGTAATCTTGTCCAGAAGCTGGTACATACGTTTTGTTCCTATCCGACAGGGTGTGCATTTACCGCAGGATTCGTCGACACAGAATTCCATGTAAAACTTGGTGATATCGACGATACAGTCGCTTTCGTCCATGACAATCATGCCGCCGGAACCCATCATCGAACCGATGGCGGTGAGGGAATCGAAATCAATCGGAGTATCCAGAAAATCCTTGGTGATGACGCCGCCGGAAGGACCGCCGGTTTGAACCGCTTTGAATTCCTTGTTGTCCCGAATGCCGCCGCCCACGTCGTAGATAATCTCCCGGAGTGTGGTTCCCATGGGAACTTCCACCAGGCCGGAGTTTTCGATTCTGCCGGTGAGTGCGAAAACTTTAGTACCCGGGGATTTCTCGGTACCGATAGATTTGAACCAGGTTCCGCCCTTCATAATGATGAGAGGGATATTGGCGTAAGTTTCAACGTTATTGATAACTGTCGGTTTCCCGAAGAGGCCCTTAACCGCCGGGAACGGGGGCTTCGGAATCGGCATGCCGCGGTTGCCCTCGGTGGAGGCCTGCAGCGCCGTCTCCTCACCGCAGACGAAGGCACCGGCACCCAG
>JAUVIY010000040.1 GCA_030592625.1 Spirochaeta sp.
CATTCTGTCGGGATCGTTCCTCGGCTCTCGCCTCCGGTACGACCCTTGATCCGAGGGAGTGCAGGGAAAGCAAGGTTTCCGTAGTACCGCGGCTTGCCGCGGAAGGGAGTCGCCAGCGGCGACTCCGGGTCCAGGGCTCTGCCCTGGTACTACGGATACCTTTCATTGGTAGTTCTATCCGACCAAGGTGATGAATTGGTTCGTGGCTCAAGGACCCGATATAGTTTTCGAAAATATGATTGGTATTTTTGGGGGGATAAGTCCGGTGCTTCGAATCAGTCCGAAGAATCCTCCAGCTCCTTCATCCAAACCGATACATCGGCATCCGAAGGCATACGCCAGTCGCCTCTCGGGGAGAGGGCGATTGTTCCTACCTTGGGACCGTCGGGCAGGCAGGAGCGCTTGAACTGCTGGGAGAAGAACCGGGAATAGAACAACTTCAACCATTTGACGATGGTTTCACTACCGTAGTTTCCCGAAAAGGCCAGTTCAGCCAAAGCGAGTACTTTGGTCGGACCGAACCCGTGACGTATGGCATGGTAGAGGAAGAAGTCGTGGAGCTCGTAGGGGCCGATTTTATCCTCGGTTTTCTGCTCGATTTCACCATCCTCTCCCGGAGGAAGCAATTCCGGCGATATGGGCGTGTTCAGGATGTCCAGCAGGGTCTCTTTCACTTCTGCCGGCGTCCAGGTTTCGGCGGCCCAGCGTACCAGATACTGTACAAGAGTTTTCGGGACACCTGTGTTCACGGCGTACATGGACATGTGGTCGCCGTTGAAGGTGCACCAGCCCAGGGCCAGTTCAGAGAGATCTCCGGTACCGATAACCAGTCCGCCGACCATGTTGGCCCTGTTCATCAGAACGGCGGTGCGGTATCTGGCCTGGACATTTTCGAAGGCTACGTCTTCAGGTAAGCCCGAATGGCCGAGATCTTTCATCTGCAATTCGCAGGACTCCCGGATATCCATATGATCCAGAGGGATTCCCAGGCCTTCGCAGAGTTTCTCCACATTGGCCAGGGTGCGGCCGCTTGTGCCGAATCCCGGCATGGTGACGGCATGTATGCCCTCGAGGGGCAGGGCCAGGCGCTCGAATGCCTGTACCGCAACAAGGAGAGCTAATGTCGAGTCCAGGCCCCCTGAGAGTCCGATGACGACATTCCTGATGCCGGTTCGTTCCAGCCTGGTAGCCAGACCGGTTGCCTGTATCGATGAAATCTCATGGCATCGTTCATCCCGTTCGGCAGAATTTGAGGGGACAAAGGGGTGGGGATCGACAGGTCTGAGGGGCGCAGCAACGATGCCTTTACGGCTCTGGAGGCGGCCTCCGAACCAGATTGTGCGGTATTTGACTCCCGCCAATTCCCTGCGGGCCGACGGTCCGAATGTCCGGGATACCCGGCGCTCATGATCCAGGAGTTCCGTATCGATGTCCGAGAGCACCATCTCGGTACCCACGGGGAAACGATCCGACTCGGTCAGGATACGGCCGTTCTCGGCGATGAGTGCGTGCCCCCCGTATACGGTATCGGTGGTGGATTCTCCGGGGCCGGCCGAGGCATAGGCGTAACCCGCCAGACAGCGGGCTGATTGCTGGCTTACCAGGGAACGACGGTAATCCGCTTTACCTACCAGCTCGTTGCTGGCCGAGAGATTGAACAGCATCTGGGCTCCGGCAATGGCGTGTCTGGAGGATGGGGGGATGGGCCCCCAGAGGTCTTCACAGATTTCCACGGCAAAGCTGGTGCGGCGGTCGTCCTCGTGGCGAAAGAGCAGGTCTGTTCCGAAGGGGACGCGCTGACCGGCAAGGGTGACATGGGCGAACGTGGCTTCATCCGCTGAGGCGAACCAGCGGTTTTCATAATACTCTCGTGAATCCGGGATGTAGGTTTTCGGTACAATGCCGAGGATTTCCATCCCCCCCCGTACGACGACTGCGACGTTGAACAGCCGGCCCTGCCGGGCCAGAGGCATCCCGAATATCATCATGGAACTCCGGGCGGAGGTTTCTTCGATGATTCGGGCCGCCTGTACTTCGGCTTCGGCCAGGAGCCGGGACTGAAGGAACAGATCGGCACAGGTATATCCTGTTACCGACAGCTCGGGGAAGAGCACGAGATCGGAGCCCTTCTCGCAGGCATTGATGAAGGCGTGGATGATGGCGTCGGCATTGTCTCTGACGGCGGCAGGTTTGACTGCGGGAACGGCGGCGGCAACTCTGAAATAACCCATATCACTCATAAGGTAATCCTAGGTAAGTAATGGAAGCGTCGTCAAGGTCGTGGAAATGACTTCAATCCTGCTATGATGGTGTTTAACCAATGAATAAGGGAGGAATGAATATATGAAAATCGGATGGATCGGAACGGGCATCATGGGCTCGTCCATGTGCTCACATCTCATCGATGCCGGGCATGAGTTGGCGGTCTACAACCGCAGTGTGGAAAAAACCGCCCCATTGACGGCGAAGGGTGCCTTTCTTGCGGCGAATCCCGCCGAAGCCTCCCGCGGCCGGGAGGTGGTGTTTTCCATAGTGGGATACCCGTCGGATGTGGAGGAAATCTACTTCGGAGACAACGGGATACTTTCCGCCGCCGATTCCGGCAGCGTTATCGTCGACATGACTACCAGCAGTCCCGATCTGGCGATTCGTATTGCCGGGGCGGCGAAGAAGAAAGGCGTACTGGCTCTGGATGCCCCGGTATCCGGCGGGGATGTGGGTGCCAGGGAGTCCCGTCTGGCCATTATGGCAGGCGGGGAGGCCGGGGCTTTCGACAAGGTGAAGCCTCTGTTCGATGTCATGGGAAAAACAATCGCCCTTCTGGGTCCGGCGGGAAGTGGACAGCATACGAAGATGGCGAACCAGATTGCTATCGCGGGCACGATGATAGGAACCGTCGAGGCCCTTCTTTATGCCCGCCGCGCCGGGCTGGATTTGAACGCCCTCATCGATGTTATCGGCAGCGGGGCGGCGGGTTCCTGGACCATCAACAATCTGGGCCGGCGGATTGCCGGAGATGATTTCGATCCGGGTTTCATGATTATGCACTACATGAAGGACATGGGTATCGCCCTGGCCGAAGCGAAGCGGATGAATCTGGCGTTACCGGGACTGGCGCTGGTTGAATCGTTCTACCGGGCCGCTGTTGGGCGGGGGATGGAACGGAACGGGACCCAGGCCCTGTTCAAGGTTCTGGATAGTCTGAACGCTCAAGTTCAGGAATGAATGGGGCGCGCGCCAGAGACATAGGGTTGTACCGCATTTAGGGTCGTACCGCAGCGCAGCGAGGAACAAGCAAGGCTGCATGGGCGAGCAGCAAGCAAAGCTTGCGACCAGCCCCCGACAGTCAATTTTATTATCAAAATATGCTGCGCACATAATGCGTTCATATTGGGGAATCATCTTTACGTTATGTCGAGAATTCGGCAGGAGGTATAAGATGAGTTTTAAGAAATGGCTGATTGGTGCTGCACTGATCGCGCTTTCTACGGGTGTTGTCTTCGCCAACGGTGCTGTTGAGGATGATGACTATGGATTCTACGGTCCCCGGGGCGGACTAAGGCCGGAAACCGAAACCGTGGAAGGGAATTTCACTCTGGTGGATGGTGAATATCCTGCCATCGTTACCGAAGAGGGTGAGACCCTGTACCTGATGATTCACTTCCCTGTGGACGGCGACCAGATACCCCGGGAAGGTGCGGATCTGAAGCTTGAGGCGGTTCAATCACCCATGTCGCCGGTTCATCTGATGGTGTTATCTGCAGAGGTGGATGGTGTTGAAATTGAGTCGGACTGGGACAACCATGGAGGACCCGGAATGTTCAGCGGTCATGGTGGACGTGGTAGACCCGGCATGTTCGACGGCCGTAGAGGCAAGCCGGGCTGGGGTTATGAAGAGCCGCGGGACAACTAGCGCGGTGTCCCGGGAATTCGGCGACAGTCGATACGATACAATTGGGTAATATGGTGAAGCTATCTGGAATCGACGATTCCGGGTAGCTTTGTTTACGGTATTCAATTGTAAGTTCGTGAGTGGATTTACGGGACACCATACTGGTGCGGTATTGGGGGAAATCATGACAATTCTAGTAGTTGAAGACGAAATCCAGCTGAACAAGATGATCAGGGACTACCTGGAAACCCTGGGCTGGGCCGCAATCAGTGCGGAAAACGGTCCGGAAGCCCTGGATCTCTTCCGTTCCGAATCTCCGGATTTCATTCTGCTGGATATTATGATTCCAGGCCTCGACGGTCTGGACGTGATGCGTCGTATCCGGGAAACCTCCACGGTGCCGGTGATTTTCATTACGGCGATGGCCGAGGAAGCCGATAAGCTCATCGGTCTGGAACTCGGAGCCGACGACTACATCACCAAACCCTTCAGTCTGAAAGAGTTGGCCGCCAGGATTCGCACGGTGATGAGGCGGGTGAAGGGACCTGAGGAAGCTGATGATTCGCCGGCGGTTTTAATGGTGCGTGATATCGAGCTCGATCCTGAGCGCCGGAGTGTGAGGCGCTCCGAGGTTTTATTGAACCTGACGGCGGTTCAATTCGACATTCTTCACGGGTTCATGCGTCACCCCGGCCGTGTTTTCAGCCGGACGGAGATATTGGAGTTTTTTCAGGACCATGCATGGGAAGGGTATGAACGGACCATCGATGTCCATATCAAGAATATCCGTAAGGCGCTTGAACCGGACCGGGATAAGCCGGTCTACATCGAAACGGTTCGTGGGGTTGGCTATCGTCTGTCTGATACGGTGAGTCGATGAGGTTCTCCCTTCGCTTCAAGATTATCGGTTCCTTCGCCCTCATCGTTCTTTTGTCACTGGCTGCAGCAGTCGGTACGGGTAACAGGCTCACCAGATCCCGTTACGACGATTTCGCTTATCAACGGGATTATAACAGGGCCGAATCTCTTTCCACGGCTCTCGGTGAGTGGACGGCTGAGGCCGGGATATCCGATATGACTCCACCATTTCCCTCACCGGGTGCTCTTTATTTTCTGCCGTCCCAGGAGAAACCGACGGGTTTCCGGATGATGGATCGGATGATGCCCATGGAGCACATGGGTCTCGACCGTATGGTTGTGACTGATCTTTCAGGACGTGTGCTTCTGGATACCGCTGATTACGGCAAAGCCCGGCTGAGTCCGGAAAACAAAGACAGTACCCTCATACGATACGGAGAACATAAAGTCGGGTATCTCTACATGGGTCGGATGATCCCGGATTCCCACCGGCCTGCTGATGTTTTATTCCTGCGTAGAGCGGGCCTTATGACCTGGTTTATCACCGGAATAATCTTTGTTTTCGCCATGGTGCTGGGCTTGATTCTCACAAAGCACATTATCGGGCCTGTGAAGACGCTGAATGCCGCGGCTCGTAACGTCGAGTGTGGTGACTTGAGTGTCAGGGTTCCCGAAGACCGCAGTGATGAACTGGGGGAACTTTCCCGGGGCTTCAATTCAATGACCGAGTCCCTGGAGTTGGCGGACAAACAACGCCGAAGGCTTATCGCCGATTCGGCCCATGAGCTCCGGACGCCGGTGAGCCTGATCAGGGCCCGCATTGAAATGATGGAAGAGGGTATCTATCCCATGGACGAGGAGAACCTTTCGGCACTCTCGACGGAGTCGGAGAGGCTGACACATCTGGTGGATGAGCTGAAAACTCTGGCCAATCTGGAATCCCCGGACTTTGTCCTTCAGAGGAAAGATTTGAGCCTGCCTGACCTGATTCGGGATGTCGTTCATGCCGCTGGTCCTGCTATCCGTCGGGGAAAAATCTCTGTGGATTCCGGGTTGGGCGGTAGCCGGCCCGTCGTGAGTGGAGATCGGATAAAACTGCATCGTCTTCTGGGGAACCTGCTTTCGAATGCCCTTCGTTATGCCGAGTCAAGGATCATCATTGATGTCCGGCCGGCTGCAGATATTCCGGGATGGGTTGAATTGATGGTGGAAGATGACGGGCCCGGGATTCCCGAGGAAGACCGTGAGAAGGTGTTCGAGCGTTATTATCGGGCGGATGCCTCAAGGAATCGTTCTTCGGGTGGATCGGGACTCGGTCTGGCTATCTGCAGTGAAATCACCCGGGCCCATGGCGGCAGCATCGAAGCCGGGATTTCAGAGCGATTGGGCGGCGCTGAACTCAAGGTAAAGCTTCCAGTCGATTCGTAAGCAAAGGTGTTTTAAGCGGCTGGTACCCTGTTTGCCGCACCTTGGGCTATTATAACCCCATGAACAGCTTCGAGATAATCAGCAAAGTATTGCCCGTTTTCCTTCTCTTCATTCTTGGATACATATTCCGGCGTACCGGCTTCCTTTCTCCTCAAACAGCATCGCAGATGAAGAAGCTGGTGGCGAACATCACGCTGCCGGCCCTTCTGTTCCGGGCTTTCATGAGCATGGAACCCGGACGGGATGAGCTTCTTCTCGCCCTGATGATGTTCGCCCTCTGCGGAGCACTTCTCATCGGTACCCAGCTCCTGATGCGGCTCATCGGCAGGAAAGGTGATATCCGGGGTTATATGGTGAGCGGTTTCGAAGCGGGAATGCTCGGTTATGCCCTCTTTTTATCGGTGTTCGGCGACAGTGCTCTTCCGGTTTTTGCTTCTGTTGACCTCGGGCAGGTGCTCTTTGTGTTTGTTATCCTTATGCCCATGCTGCTGGCCCGCCGAGGGTCCATCGCCGGCGGCGGGGAGGACAGTTCTACCAGCCGGGCGGCTCTACTGAACGTTGTGAAGAGTCCCGTGGTATGGGCTATTCTCTCAGGTCTCATACTGGGGAGCATCGGCCGTGCCCTGCATATATCGCCGGAACCCTTCGCGCCGATTTCCGGATTCCTGGAAATCATCGGCAATTTAACGGTACCCGTCATTGCCCTTGCCATCGGATATGAACTCAGTTTCAACCGGGAGTTGATAGGTAAGGCCCTGATTTTCGTGCTGATCAGAAAGGTGGTGCTTTTGGGTCTGGCTCTGCTTCTGATTCGCTTCCTTCCCGTGAAGAGCGAGCTGACATCCCTGGCCTTTATGACAATGCTTCTCCTGCCGCCGCCCTTCGTTGTCACCCTGGCGGCTAAAGATGAGGAACAGGGATTGGTGTCGGGCATCCTTTCCGTGAGCACCGTTGTTTCGATTCCGGCCTTTGCCCTGATCGTCATTCTGATGGGTGTCTGATGGTGGCCGGGTGACGAGGTGACGAGGTGTCAATGAAACTCAATCCTGAAAAAGCAATCGACTTCTACTGGTTTTCGGGTACCGGCAACACTCTTTATATTGCTGAAGCCCTTGCCGGTTTTCTCGCAGAAAATGGTTTTGAAGTTAATCTTAAACCTATCGAAACTTCTGATCCTGCAAAGGTGGATTTAAGCAGAACGACAGGACTGGGTATTCCTGTAGCGGAGCAGGGCACATATCCCTTTATATGGGATTTTATCAAATACCTGCCCTCCCCTGATATTCATGGGATTAATGATGCCGATGTTTTCATGGTGGATACACTCATGCTCTATTCCGGAGGTATAAAGGGACCTGTTAAGAAGATCTTGAAGAAAAAGGGATTTCATCTTCTGGGAGCTAAAGAGATAGTCATGCCCAATAATCTGATGAAGTTAAAAAATCAGCCTGATAAAGATCAGTTGAAAATGGCGAGAGGGAAGGAAGTTGTAGAAAAATTTGGCATGGACCTTATCTCAGGAGAGTCTGTCTGGAAGGATATCCCACTTTATTCAGATATGATGGGTCGTATCAGCAAAATGAAATCGACCTGGAATTTGTTCAGAAATAAATTCCCCCTGAAGGTGGATCATGACAAATGCATCAGATGTCGGTTGTGTGAAAGGATCTGTCCTGTGCAGAGCTGGAGTTATGATACAGGAAAAAATGAGATGAAATGGTTAAAGGCAGACTGTATTTACTGTCTGCGGTGTTTTTCCTATTGCCCCACAGAGGCCATCAGTTATGGGAAAAAGAAATATCTCCGGCATAAACCTCTGACTGCGGATGCATTCCTCGCCGTCCTGAGGCTCAGCCCAGGGCTTTCACCGAGGTAATCATGGCTTCCACGGTCTCCGGCGCCACGTCCGCCTGGATGATGTGAGCCGGAGCCATCAGGTAGTTACCGTTCTTACCCATGATGTTTGCACGGCGGCAAATCTCGGCATCCAGGGCTGCAGTGTCACCGGCGGGCATCAGTTCCTGCTGGTCGATGCCGCCGAAGAAGCGGATCCGGTTGCCGTATTTATCCTGGAGCTCCTGTGGATCAGAACCGGTGACGTTGGGTTGTACCGGGTTATAGACATCCACACCGATTTCGATGAAATCGTCCACCAGGGGAGCCACGGCACCATCGGAGTGCATAATAATGATGAGTTCGGGGTACTTCTCTTTCAGGGACGCGATGACCCGTTTATGACGGGGTTTAAAGCGATCCCGCCACATATCGGGGGAGATAAGGGTGGAGGTTTGGGTGCCCAGGTCTTCACCGAACCAGATGGCGTCAACCCCGAGTTCGGCCAGGGAATGTGCAAGGGATTTTGTCCAGGCTTCCACTTTGTCGTTCAGTGCCTCAATCCAGGACTCTTCCATAGCCAGGGCCATCATATATTCCGAAAGGCCGGTGAGGTGCCAGGCGAGCTCGAAGTGGCTGAGTTCCACGTCGCCTATGACGAAGTGGGAGTCCTTGAACTTTGCGATATCCCGCTCAGCCCTGGTGAATCGGCCGGGGGCTTTCGGATCGGGGAAGGGGTAGGCTTCGATGTCCTCCACCGAGGAAGCGGAAGCCAGCGGGCATTTCACCACCTCGACGTATAGAGGCGTCGGTTTCATCTCCATTCCGAACTCGTTGAGGGTGATATTGTCCCGGGCGGGGTGGGGGGTATATCCATCGGGTACAGTCCCGCCTACGATGACACAATCGCTTCCCATCGCGGTACGGATTTCATTCGCCGATATCCGGTAGGTGAGATCTTCGTAGTAGGAGAGGGCATAGTCAGGGGTAATGCCCAGTTTCTCACCGAAATGATCGGTGAGTGATCGGCAAAGGTCAAATTGGATCGGTGGTCGGTCCGGTACACCGATTATTTTTCCGAATGCCCGCAGGACGCGTTCTCGGCTGTTCATTATTGAACTCCTTAAAACTTCAGGGCGCCAGAGGTCAATCCATGTGGAAAACTTCCGGCAGAGGAATACTTACCGGGGCGTTATCCTCTTCGGTTTCCATGATGTCGGCCATGTAAGCCCACCATTTACGGACTATGGGATTCTTTCCCAAGTCCTGGGAACCGCCATCACCCGACATCTTTTGAATGGCGAAGAGTGTCAGACTTTCTTTATCGAAAAATATGCTGTAATCCGACACCCCGGTGCCGGCCAGGAGCTCTTTGAGTTCCGGCCATATCTCGTCATGTCGCTTTTTGTACTCATCAATATACGACGCATTCTTGAGTTTCATCTTGAAGGCGGCCCGGTTCATGAGGCTTTCCTTTCAAGTTTGAGTTCAGAGCGTTGGGACCGGAGTTTACGGTGCGCATTGATGACGTCCAGAATCTTGGGAATGAGAACCGCCACGATGAGCAGCGAACCGGTGGTAATCACCATTACTTTGGCTGAGAGGTTCACCAGGGCCATACCGAACTTCAGGTAGCCTACCAGGAGGCTGGCAATGACGACGCCGAATAGATTGCCCTTGCCTCCGGTTATGGATACACCGCCCAGGACGACCAGGGTGATGGCTTCGAGCTCCCATCCGGTGGCGATGTTAGGCCGGGTGGATCCGATGCGGCTGGTGAGGAGCACTGCCGCGATTCCCGCGAAAAGTCCGTTGAGTGCGAAGTTGGTAAACCGGATTCTGTCGACATTGATTCCGGTGAAGCGGCTGGCCGACGCCGAGTTGCCGATAGCGAACAGCTTACGACCGTATGTGGTGGCATGGAGGATGAATCCCATAATGACGGCCAGGAGTAGATAGAACACAAATTCGAAGGGAATGACGCTGTTTCCGACGTATCCCTGGCCGAAAAAAGCGAACTTGGGCGGGTAGTGTGTGTAGGCATTATCCCGAAGTATGGCCTGGGATATGCCCCGGAATACAGACAGCGTTGCCAGGGTCACGGCGATGGCGGGTATCTTAATCTTTGTCACCAGCAGTCCGTTGACAATGCCTGCAGCCAGGCCGGTAGCCATCCCGATAAGCACCAGGGTGCCGGCACCGGCGCCCTTGGAGGCCGCGTTCCCCATAGCGAAAGAGGAAAGAGCCATGATGGAGGCTACCGAGATATCGATGTCCCCTGAGAGGATGACGAAGATCATCGGCAGGGCCAGAATGGACTTTTCCGTGAAACTGAAAGAAGCATTCATCAGGTTGAAGTAGTCCAGGAACCAGGGACTGATGATGGAGAAGAGGACAAACACGCCGATCAGTGTGAGGAAGAGGATGAACTCCCAACTGGAGAGAAGACCCGCCAGGCGTTTCGTTAAACTGTATTCATCGATGAGCCGGTCTTGACGGACGAGTTTATGGCTCATGCGAGCCTCCTGTTCAGGAGCATGGTTTCCCGGCGGCGTTCCATGATTACGTTGAATGCCATTGCCGTAATAACAATGAGCCCCTGGAGGAGCATCTGGAAGAATGCCATATTGCGTATCATGGTCATGGAATTATTCAAAAGGCCCATGAAGAGGGCGCCGAGGATGACACCGGCTACCGTGCCGCTGCCGCCGGCTACACTGACTCCGCCCAGGACACAGGCTGCAACGGTCTGCAGTTCGAAACCTGTAGCCATTTCGTTCACTGCCGCTGCGTACCTTGCGGCCCAGAGTACTCCGGCCAAACCGCTCACCAGACCGCTGACAGAGAAGATGAGAAACTCCACCTTTTTTTCGTTTACTCCGACAAGGACGGCGGCGGATCGGTTACCGCCGATGGCGTAGATTTCCCTGCCGCTTCGGGTGTAGCGCATAAAGTAGAAGAAAAGGGCGCTCACTACTACGGCAAACCAGATAAGATTCGGAACCCCGAGAAAATTTCCATGGGGAAGATTCATGAAGGAGTCGGTCATCTCATGGGCGGTAACCCACTGTCCCTTGCTGATGACAAAAGTGAATCCCCGGAAGACACTCATTGTACCCAGAGTGGCGATAATTGCGGGCACCTTGCCGAATGCGACAAGGCTGCCGTTTATCATTCCCAGGGATAGCCCGATAGCTATACCGATGAGCAGGGTGACCCAGGGGGATAACTCGGGGTTGTTCATATTGATGAGGCTGGCGGCCATTCCGGAGAAGGCAATGTTGGAGCCGACCGAAAGGTCGATACCTCCGGTGAGTATCACCAGGAACTGGCCGCAAGCTACCATAATGAGGAGGGATGAATCCTTGAGGATGTTGGCCAGGTTTGAAGGCTTGATGAACCGGGGCATTGCAATAGTCATTACCACCATGAAGAACAGAATCAGTCCAATAAGTACCGCTTCCCGGTTTTCGAGTATCTTTTTCGTATTAATAATTGTTTTCATGCGCTTTCCTCTCCCGCCTGTGCGGTGGCGGCAAGCATAACCTTGTCAGGATCGGCTTCGTCCCTGCTCAAGACGGCGGTGATAAAGCCTTCGTGCATGACGACAATACGGTCCGACATTCCCAGTACTTCCGGCAGTTCGGAGGAAACCAGGATGATGGCTTTACCTTTGGCAGCCATATCGGAGATTATTTTATGAACCCGGGCCTTGGTTCCGACGTCGATGCCTTTCGTGGGCTCATCAAGAATGAATACTTCGGGATCGGTGGAAAGCCATTTGGCCAGTACGACCTTCTGCTGATTCCCACCTGACAATGTTGAGGTGTCCATACTGAGGCCGGCGGATTTAATTTCAATCTTGCTTGCGAATTCCTCGGCCAGGCTTCGTTCGGCCTTTCGATTGAGGATTCCGAAACGAGCCAGGTCGTCCACTTTGGGAAGGGTGATGTTATCGGTGATGCTCATATCGAGGATGGTGCCTTGTTCATGCCTGTCCTCGGGGATATAGGCCAGACCGGCCTTCATCGCATCTTTGGGTTTGGTAAACGATACCGTTTTTCCTTTTAAGCGAACCGAACCGCTGCTTGCTGAATCGATGCCGAAGAGCACCCTCATTACTTCGGTACGTCCGGCGCCGATGAGGCCGAAGAAACCGAGGATCTCGCCCTTATGGAGGTTGAAACTGACATCTTTGAAATAGCCTCTACGGCTGAGTTTATCTACCTCGAAAATTGCGTCGCCGATGTCTGCTTCTCCCTTGGGGAAGAGCTGATCCAGAGAGCGCCCGACCATGAGATTGATGATACCGCCGATGGTGGCATCGGGAACCAGGCCTTCCCCGACCAACTGACCGTCACGGAACACCGTATAGGTATCACAGATGTCGAAAATCTCTTCGAATTTATGGGAGATGAAAATGATAGCCTTGTCTTCGTCCCGGAGACGCCTGATTATTTTGTAAAGGTCTTCCACTTCCCGGAGTGTGAGGGCGCTGGTGGGTTCGTCCATGATAACGATCCGGGCATCTATGGACAGGGCCTTGGCGATTTCCACCATGTGACGTTGGGCAACCCCAAGGCTTTTCACCGGGGCGTCCGGGGAGATGTCCAGCTCCATGTCGTCAAGGAGTTCCCGGGTACGCTGGCGCATGGTCTTCCAATCAACAGGTCCCTTGCCGGCAGCACCTTTTTTGATGTGATGCCCCATGAAGATGTTCTCGGTGACGGTGAGCTCGGAAAACATTGAGGCTTCCTGATGGATGGCTGTGATGCCCGCGGCCTGGGCGTCAAGCGCGGATCGAAAATGTGTTTCCTCACCATTCAGAAGTACCTGGCCTGCGGTTTGTCTGTACACTCCGGTCATGATTTTCACAAGAGTGGATTTACCCGCACCGTTTTCCCCGATGAGGGCATGTACTTCACCGGGTCTGATGGAAAAATCCACACAGTCCAGGGCCTTTATGCCTGGAAAATACATAGAGATGTCCTTCAACTCCAGAATCGCTTGAGTGTTCAAGGTTTCAACCTTTTATACTGTCGGGTAAGGAGCCGCGTCGTCTGAACCCGGAGGTTCGCGACGCGGCTCATACTGTACAAGTTCGGACTTAAAAAATAACGGCGAAGTCCGCGACATTGGAGGCGTCGAAGACAAATGGAGCACCCATTACTGCGGCGCCGTCGGTACCGACAGGAATCTCGCCCATGCGGCCGGCTTTGATGATTTCACCTTTATCACCGCTGATTTTACCGGTGATGAGGGCTTCACAGATGAACGTGGCGGTGTAACCCAGGTCTACCGGATTCCACAGAGCCATCTGTCCACAGGTGCCATTCTC
>JAUVIY010000258.1 GCA_030592625.1 Spirochaeta sp.
AATCCCCGGCGTCCGAGTTCCGGGATTACCTGCCCTCGGATCCACATGTGAGGATGTGCCGACAGGAGTGCTGGTTGAATAATAGTAATGATGGATATCAGGAAAATCAGGCGGATATGTTGCATTCACTGTTCATCCTAACCATCGTAATGAGTTGATTCAACAATTCCGACAAGGATTTCCGGACCGGATTGATGAAAATTTATTACCTTTATGTAAGTCAGGGTACAGAAGTAAAAAATTCCCTGTACATTCCAAGGAGATACAATGCTCGATTTTAAATTCATCAGCCCGACCCAATTCATTTTCGGCCGAAATACCGAAGAAGCCCTTGTAAAGGAAAGCTCGAAACTGGGCGGCAAAATCCTGCTTCATTACGGCGGCGGCAGCGTCAAACGCTCGGGTCTGTACGACCGTGTGAAGAAATATCTGGCTGAAGCCGGCACTGAAGTGGTCGAACTCGGCGGCGTCAAGCCGAACCCGGTTCTCTCCATGGTACGGGAAGGTATCAATTTCTGCCGCACCGAAGCTGTCACCGGTATCCTGGCTGTGGGAGGCGGGAGTGTCATCGATTCAGCTAAAGCCATCGCTATCGGCGTCCCGTATGATGGTGATGTGTGGGATTTCTATACGGAGCAGGCCACGGTTGCAGAAGCCCTTCCTGTTGGTGTAATTCTTACCATCCCGGCCGCCGGAAGCGAAGGCAGTAATGGCTCGGTGGTGACTGACGAAGACACCCGATCCAAGTTCGCCTGCGGATCCGATCTCATGCGTCCGGTGTTCAGCCTGATGAACCCGGAGCTCACTTTTACCCTTTCCCCCTATCAGACTGCCTGCGGCATCACCGACATGATTTCCCATGTGATGGAGCGGTACTTTACCAACACCGAAGATGTGGGTCTTACCGACCGGCTCGGAGAAGCTTTGATCCGAACGGTTATCGACGCTGCACCGAAGGTTATGGCAGATCCTGAGGATTATGAGGCCCGGGCTGAACTGATGTGGGCCGGTACCGTTGCTCATACTGATATCGTCGGACTCGGACGGGAGGATGACTGGGCCAGCCATCAGATTGAGCATGAGCTCTCAGCTCAGTACGACGTGGCCCATGGGGCCGGCCTGGCTGTGGTGTTCCCCGCCTGGATGATCCATGTGCGACATGAGAACCTTGCTCGATTTGTCCAGTTCGCCGTGAGGGTCTGGGATGTGGACTATGTCGCAGGCCGGGAAGATGAAACGGTCCTGGAAGGCATCCGCCGGCATAAAGCCTTCTATGATTCCATCGGTATGCCCACCAGTCTCTCCGCCCTGGGAGTCACCGATAACCGGTATGACATCATGGCCGATAAAGCCATGCGGGACGGTCCTTTCGGCGGGCTGAAGAAGTTGAGCAAGGAAGATGTTGTTGCCATCTACACATTGGCTGAAGCTTAAGCCCCGATCGATCATTCACAGCCCGAACGGAAAACACGGTCGGGCTTCTGCTTCAAATACTATTCCTGACTTCTGAGATTTCCCCGGAGATTGTGTTGTAGAAACCGACGAGTTCCCGGAACAGCGATTCTCTTTCTTTATTGTCAGAATCAGGACCCATGGAAACAAACTCCTGGAATGTTTCATGCAGCTTCCGGTGAATTCCGTCGATAGATTCGTGCCGAGGTTTTCCCAGGAGTGCGATGCTTTCGGGTCCTGACATCCATTGCCCCAGGGCGCACTGTGTGTGATTTACCATCATTGAGGAGTCGATATCAGCGACTCCGTCCAGAAGGCTTCTGGCGTGAGTTATCCATAAGGATTGCTGAAGAATCATCTTTGACAAATGGATTCTCTGAAGGGACTTCATCTGTTCCTCGCTGATTGTGTCAGAGACTGAAAAGGCTTGTAATTCCATAATGAATTTTTCCAGGCTACCGGCATTGTCAATTGAGGCGGATGCGATATGATTCATTGATTTATTGATATCTGCGGAACCGCCGCTGATGGAAGACATCTGGTTCTTCACAACCAGGGAAGTATCCGAGACACCATCTATCAGGTCGTTGATATCTATCATGAATTGGCGAATCCCGTCGACACTATCCCGAACGTCGTGGGCAATCTGCATCAATTGCTCGGAGGCTCCCACCATTTCCACAGTTCCGATATCCAGTTCCGATGTACTCTGACTGATTTCCCTGAACGATCGGGCAACTTCATTGGTGCTGTTTTTAATGTCATCGA
Source organism: Spirochaeta sp. (assembly GCA_030592625.1). Taxonomy (GTDB): domain Bacteria; phylum Spirochaetota; class Spirochaetia; order DSM-2461; family DSM-2461; genus UBA2779. The sequence continues at coordinate 2,221 of JAUVIY010000258.1, forward strand.
ATGATGATCCGGTACCGCGGCCGGAATCCACTGCTGATCGGATTTTATCCGCAAGTTCATTCAGGGATACCGTTATCAAGGTGGAGCTGTTCCGGGTTGATTCAGCGAGTTTTCTGATTTCACTGGCTACAACTGCGAAGCCACGGCCCTGGTCTCCGGCATGCGCCGCTTCGATAGCGGCATTCATCGCCAGCAGATTGGTCTGTTCCGATACATTATTGATAATGTCTATCAGTTTCAGCATTTTATTGATGCTTCCACCGATATCCTCAATGACGTTGATGGTTTGCTTTACCTGTTCGGACCCCACGATAGTAAGGTTTTCAAGGTGATCTGTAGATGCCGCTCGTTCCTGTGCAATCCTGGCAATGCTGTTGATGGAGGATGACATCTCCTCGACGGAAGCGGTGGTTTGGGTTACAGCAGTGGATTGGTCCGATATCCTTTGAGCCAGGGACTTGATGTTACTGTTGATTTTTTCGATCGCCCCGGCGGCACTTTCAATCCTGTCCATGAGGCGATCCAAATTCCGGGATGTATCACTCGTGTTGAAGGATATTGATGTTGATTCAGTCAGCGACTTCTCCAGTTCCTTTTCCAGCCGGCGCTGGGTTTCTTCCGAAACTCTGGCTGTCTTCTGTATTTCAATAACAAATTTTCGCATGGTTTCAACCATAAGTTCACTGGATTGGACAAGACTGCCCAAATAAGATTTTCTCGAAAGGTTTATATTAACAGTAAGATTCCCCTCGGCGATTTCTCCGAATGTACCCGAGAACCGACGCACCGGTCTGATGACACTGATTTCAAGAAATAGCATTTGTGCAACAATCAGCGTGAACGCAATGAAAGCCATCACGAAGAACATCACGGTGGTCAGTTTGAGATTTCTGGTCAGTAAAGCCGTCGCCAGATCCGTATTCTGACCGACAAGGTATAAACCTATCTCATCACCGTCGGCATGCAGAATGGGAATTGCTACTGTCAGGTAGGAATCGTCAATGAAATATCCATCCAGGGCCTCATTCAGGTTCAGCTTGGTCCGGCAGTATTCCAGGAATTCTTCATCGATGTCTTTCTGACTCACTTTAAAAGCATCTATACCCGGAGCGTCAGCCAGTGAAGTTGCCACATCGAGATATGTGTCTTTTATAAAATAGAGAAAATCGATATCCGCTTCCTTCAAATCCCTTTTAATGGAATTCAATCCGCCTTCGAAATTCGTTATACCCAGGTAATCATCGCCATCCATCACCGGAAAGAGTCCTTTGAGTCTTATGCCGTTGGGAGCATATTCCATTGTTACCAAAGGCTCCCGGGTGGTCGAAACTGTACGATATGCCGAAGAGTAGTCCAGGGATTCACCAAAGGATTCGGAATCCCATGATTTGATGAAGGACTGCATGTTGCTGTCGATCAGATGGACACGAACGTTGTGGAAATTGGTTTGTTCCTTGAATTTCTCACCGTATTCATTCAGCACCGCAACGGCACCACCTCTTTCTTTCAGACGCATTGATTCCACGATGATGGGATTTGCTGCGATCTGGAGGGCGTTGGTGAGCCATACATCTTCTTTTGCAATAATGGCTTTCTCGACTTCACGACTGAGACTTACCGCTGTCTGACGATGACTGAAATCTTTACTGCTGCGGATTTGAACAACGGCGTAGGGGATTAACCCGGCGGCCATAATTACCAGTAGCATCAAGGATAGTAACAGAGTTTTCATCCGTATCGACATATGGTACTCCTGGAACAGATTCTCATTTATTCTATTATAGATAATCCTGAATCCGCCGTAAAACATTTTATTTGAATTATTTCTACGGATAATCGCCGATCCATCCGGTTTTTATTGACGATACAGGAGTTGTTATGGCACTATGTTTCTTTGTGAAGAAACGCTATATCAAGGAGCCCATTCATGTTATCAAAAGTCGTACTCAATCCTGATGAATTGCCCAAGCAGTGGTACAATCTCGCTGCTGATCTGCCCGAGCCTCCCAAACCCTACCTGGGACCTGATGGTAATCCCGTCACGCCGGAGATGATGGCTGCGATTTTCCCGATGAATCTCATCGAGCAGGAAATGAGCCCCGAGCGCTGGATCGATATTCCTGAGGGCATTCGGGAAATCCTGTACAAATGGAGGCCCAGTCCCCTTCATCGAGCCAGGGACCTGGAGAAAGCCCTGGGGACCCCGGCC
>JAUVIY010000254.1 GCA_030592625.1 Spirochaeta sp.
CCGACTGGACCCGTATGCGGATTTTCCCCGACAGTTCGGCCAGGGCCTTGTCCCTGGCCTGATTACGGCTATCCGTTTCCGACTTGTCCACAGCGGCGAATCCCGTGAGGAATTCCTCCCGGGGGTAGGGTGTTTCTGTACCGTATGTTTTCACCCAGTCCGGCGAAGCCGCTACCGATGGCAGGATGACGATAAATAGCAATAAAGAAGCAAGTAACAGCCGGAAGGGTTTCATGGGAAACTCCGGGTAAGTTTATTTTCCACAGGCTAGGGGTTTAATAATCAATTGTCAATGATTACGGTTATTTGCCTGCCGAACTCATCCTTTTCACAATTCGACTATCAGTTCCTCAAGCGTCCTTTTCGGCACATGATGAACACGATTTTCATCCCTGTAATAACGGATATTCCCGTCTTCACCAACATCTTCCAAAACCACTTCTTCCTTCGGTTTGCCCAATGCGACGACGTACAGAATCTCGTACCGTTCCGGTATCGCCAGCAGTTCTGAAAGATCCTCACGCCTGATAGACCCGAACATGCAGCCCCCGAGGCCCTTCTCTGCCGCCCCCAGCAGCATAGTCTGCATGACGATGCCCGGATCCATCGACCGGTCCTTTCCGATGGTGGTATCTCCGAGAATAATGATGTATGCTGCCGGTCTTTCTCCCTTCTCCGGTCCCGGCCAATCCGGCAGAGAAGCCGCCCAGGCAAGGGTGCTGAAGATTTTTGAGTTCATCTCCGGATTATTGGAAAGAACATATTTCAATGGCTGCCTGTTGGCGGCCGAAGGGGTTATCCTGGCCAGGTTAATCAACTCTCGCAACACTTCAGTTCTCACCGGATCACTCTCGTGAAACCTTCGATACGACCTGTTTTTTTCGACCAGTTCAATAAAGTTCATATTCCGCTCCTGAACATGATGTTACTACACCGCTTATGAAAAATGTGAAAATGAATGGTATCATACCCCAGGGCAGAGCCCTGGACCTGGAGCCGCTCAAGCGGCGGAGTCAACGCAGTGCGTATCCTGTTCATCAACAGTCACACCGGCAGCGAAACCCTCCCCCTGGCCTCGGCCTGCCTGGCCGCAGCATTGGAACACCGGTTCGGTAACGAGGTCAGCTGCCCCATCCTCGAACCGGCCCCCGGCTTCTCCATCGATAATACCGCTCACGAAATTCTTTCCGGGAAGCCGGATCTGATTGTACTGACTCTTTATTCCTGGAGCCGTGTTGACCTCCTGACGCTCTCCGCCGTTCTTCTTAACGCTTCCGGCGCCTGGCGCCCACCGATTATTGCAGGCGGACCGGAAGTCACGGCTGATCCGTCGGCAATCCAGAGTCACCCGGCGATCGATCTGGCGGTATCCGGCGAAGGAGAGGGGCCCATCATCACCATCGTGGAAAAACTCCTGCCGCTTTCCCCCGACGCCCGTCTCACCGGCCTGGCGGATTTCCCGACACCCTTCGCACAGCCGCCTGTTGAAGATCTGGACGTCCTGCCCTCTCCCTGGAACGCCACAGCCCTTGAAGGCCGGATATACGAGGATACCGTCTGGGAGCTCACCCGGGGCTGTCCCTTCGGCTGCCATTTCTGCTTCGAATCCAAGGGCAGCGGCCGGGTCCGGCACAAATCCATTTCCCGGGCTGCATCGGAACTCAAGCAGCTTCAGGATCGGGGTACCGGCAATGTCTTTCTCCTGGACCCCACCTTCAACGCCTCTCCCGACAGGGCAAAGGAGCTTATGAAGCTCTTTATTTCACAGGCCCCGGAACTCAATTACCACATGGAAGTGCGAACCGAGTTCCTGGATGAAGAACAGGCAGAGCTCTATGCCGAACTCGGCTGCACCCTGCAGATCGGCCTGCAGACCGCCCATCCGCATATCGCACGAAACATCGGCAGGCCGTTCTCCCCGGAACAGTTCAGGGAGAAGCTGCTGCCATTGCATGAAAACGGTGTTCCCTACGGCCTGGATCTCATTTACGGCCTTCCCGGTGACAGCCTGGAAGGTTTCAGGCAGAGCCTGGACTTTGCCCTCTCCTGCGCTCCGAACCATCTGGATATCTTCCCGCTTTCCGTGCTCCCCGGAACACGTCTCAGGGAAACCGCCGGCGGACTCGGCCTCCATTATCTGGTTGAGACTCCCTACACCGTCACCGGAAATGAGAACGAGAACACTGGATTCTCCGCCGACGACTTGTCCGCGGCAGCCGTCCTGACGGCCGCCATCGACGAGCTTTACAACAAGGGCCGGGCGGTTCCATGGTTCCTCATCACCGCCGAGGTACTGGGAATCCGGCCGGTTGAAATAATGGAGGCCTATCTCACCGAATACGGCGGGAACAAGGTTACCGGGGAGTCAGAGAGACCCGCCCGTCTCGGGAATTTCGTCCGAAAACTGGCTGGTAAATCGGGGCATTCCCGTTTGAGCGCCATACTGGGCGATATGGCCTGCCTGTTCACCGTCGAAAGCGCCAACCGGGAGGGTCTGCAGATTCCTGCTGCCCTTACCTTCACACACAATCCCCGGATACTGATGGAGCATCTGGATATGGGCATTACCGACATCGAGGAACTGGCCGCTTTCGTTCCCGAAAACCCCGGGGATTATCGGCCGGTACCGGGCGAAGATGGATTGGATTTCATTCCGGACGGCAAAGCAGAATCCTGACGATGCCCCCCAAAACCGGATGTTCTTCGACAATCTTCAGACCCGCATCCCCGAGCAAGGCATCCAGACCGCCGGAGCTCTGATAACTGCAGAACCCGGCATAGTGTTCCCTCCCGGCCAGACGTTCGATCAACCAGGTGAATCGACCACCAACCGTCAAGGGCAGGGGAGTGGAATAATCAGCCACAAGAAGATATCGGGCCGTTCTTGAGAGTTCCTTCAACACAGGAACCCGGGCATCTTCATTCATTTCATGCAGGGCCAGAGTAATGGTAGCGTAGTCATACTCTCCATCTGTAACAAACGACAGGTTTCTCGCATCTGCCTCCAGGAATGACACATTTTCTGAAGACCTGAGCCCGCGTTGACGGGCGCACTCTGCCATCGTCCCGTTATAATCGAACCCAAGCACCTGTCCCGCTTTACCGGCCAGAATCAGCGATTGCTCACCGGTTCCGCAGGCCGCTTCCAGCACTGAGGCTCCTTCCGGAACCAGTTCCGCTATTCGCTTGCGGAGGGACTTGAGCATCGGGTCGATAAAAATACGGTAGAAGCGGCATTGAACAGACATGGCTATCATAGTGCTCAATTCTCGAGAATCCCGCTCACTCTCCCCACCTCACCGGATTCCAGGCGAACCTTGATACCATGAGGGTGATAGGCGGAATTGGTAAGGATATCCAATACGATGCCCTCAGTCAGCCTTCCGGTACGCTGATCCTGTTTCAGGACGATGGCCACCTTCAATCCCGGCCGGATATCGCTGCGATTATTACCTGTCATTTACATACCTCTCGTTTGATCAGGAGTCACGTATCATCACTTTAAACCGACGTCCCTTGATTAACCCGTTCTCCAACACCCTCACCGCGGGGTACTGCGAGCTCCGTTTCACGGCAACAAATGTGACGGTATCGAGACGATCAATTCTACCGACGTCACCGCCGTCTATACCACCTTGAGAGGTTAAGGCCCCCAGGAGGTCCCCGGCACTGATCTTGTTCTTCCTCCCGCCGTTAACCGAAAGGGTAACCATTTCAGGCTGCATCTCGATATCCGAACGAATCAACTCCTGTTCCGGGGCTTCTACGGAATAATCTCTCTCCAGATGATCGTTGATGAAATCCAATCTGAATTTCTCTTTTGGATGAACCAGTGAGAATGCCAGTCCTTCTTTGCCGGCCCGTCCCGTGCGCCCGATCCTGTGGACATAGGTTTCGGTCTCGAAGGGGAGGTCGAAATTGATGACGGCTCCGAGACTGTCAATATCCAGACCCCTGGCTGCGACATCCGTGGCAACCAGAATCCTACTGCTCCCGTTGGTGAAACGGATGAGAACCTCGGTGCGTTCCTTCTGTTCCAAATCGCCATGCAGGGTCAGGGTGTGTAACCCGAAATTGTTCAGCTTCCCTCCAACCCGCCGGCAGCTATCTTTGGTATTGCAGAAAATCAGCAACGACTCCGGCTTGAAGCGACTCAAGATTCCCATTACCAACCCGAGTTTATCCTTTGGTAAAACTTCATAAAAACGCTGCTCAATCACATCGGGATTGTGAAACGCCTCTACGGTTATCTCAATAGGGTTTTTCAGGATTGTTTTTCCGAGTTCCCGTATTTCATTCGGGAATGTCGCGGAGAAACAGAGGGTTTGACGCTGTGCAGGGAGGAACTCGAAGATACTTCGAATCTCTTCCATGAAACCCATGTCCAGCATCCTGTCTCCTTCATCAAGGATGAAGGTTTTAATTTCATCCAGAACCAGAGAACC
>JAUVIY010000105.1 GCA_030592625.1 Spirochaeta sp.
AATCGGATTTTCTCGAATTTTTCACTCACATCCATCCATTACAGATCGCCATCCTGTGGGGTGCTCTGGATGCCTATCTTATATACCGGGCCGTATTCGGTTTTTCAAACACCACCATGAAAGGTCTCTATATACCTCTGGCCTTTCTGGCCGGACTCTTTATCTGGACGTTTGCCGAGTATTCTCTTCACCGCTGGCTGTTTCATTTCAAAACCAGGACCCCGATTCAGGAGAGAATCAGCTTTCTTTTTCATGGAATCCACCATGCCGAGCCGATGGTGAAAACTCGACTGGTGATGCCTTTTCCGGTGAGTATACCTCTGGCATCACTGTTTTTCGGGCTTTTTTACCTGGTCTGTGCAATCCTGCTAAAGCGGCCTCAATGGATAGCACCGGCTTTCTCAGGATTTATATCGGGGTATCTGTTCTACGATCTCGGGCACTTTGCATTCCATCATATCAAGACGAAAAACCCTTATCTTGTGTACGTTCGTAAACACCATATGCGTCATCACGGATCGGAAAGTCATCTTCGTTTCGGGGTATCCAACCCGCTATGGGATTACGTTTTCCGTACCATGCCCCGGTATGATGCAGATGGAAAGCTGATGAATTAGCCCGGCACCACAACACCGAGAAGATCCGGATCTTCACCGGGTTCCACGGCCTCAATACGTACATGAAAGAAACTGTTCTGAACGCTTTGGGGCGAGTGTGTGCTGGGTATAGAAAACTTCACGGGCACATAGGGTGCCGAAAACCCCCGGGCCGTCAGACTACCGTAGGGCTGGAGTACGGCCCGCTCCACCAGTACCTCCTGAATCGTACCCAACAGGGAGTTCCTGTAAACTCGCTTGGTTGCCTCGGAGAGGTTTCGAACTGATTCGGCTCGGATTTTCTTGTCGGCATCGGATAGATGTCCATCCATACGGTCGGCCCGGGTGCCCTCTCTCCGGGAATATGGAAAGGTATGAATGTGACCGAAGCCCAGGCGATCGCAGAACCTCAGTGTATCGGCGAAATCATCTTCACTTTCTCCAGGGAATCCGACTATGACGTCAGTGGTGAGATTGAACCCCGGAATCCGGCGGCGGAGTTCACCGGCAATGCGTTCGAATCCGGCCGCCGTGTATTGGCGCCTCATCGACAGCAAAACCTTTTCCGAGCCTGACTGCAGGCACAGATGCATGTGAGGAGTCATTTTCGGATGGGTCATCAGATCCAGAAGTCTCCCGTCGATTCTATCGGGTTCGACGGAACCCAGCCGCAAGCGAAAATCACCTTTGGCATTCAGGCAGGCCTCCACCAGATCGGCGAATCCCAGCCTGTCTTCATCCCGGATCTCCTCCCAGCGGCTCATGTTTACTCCGGTGAGGACAATTTCCCTGTACCCGGCCGCAGCGGCTTCCTCCACAACCATCACCGCTTCGTCCAGAGGCCTGCTGATACCCCGTCCCCGGACGAAGGGGATGATACAGAACGTGCAGAAATTATCGCATCCGTCCTGAACCTTCACCATGGCCCGGGTCCTGAATATCCGCTCCGCCAGGGGGTATCCGAAGGGATCCCGTTTGTTTTCGAGATGTCCCGGAAGAATTTCCCCACGGAAGTGGGCGTCGATAAGCTGGGGTATGAGGCTCTTGTGATCGTTACCTACCACGTAGGTTCGGCCGTCGGCCTCAAGTTTCTCCCGGTGACCATCCGCATAACAACCGGTCATCACCACGAGGCCGGAAGATTCACCATCATCAGGTAACATGTCACTCTCATTTGATCGTATCCTTATCGCCTGGTTCATGGCTGAGCGGCTCTTGCGATCGGCGGCATTGGTGACGGTGCAGCTGTTTACAACGACCACATCGGCGGAAGAACCAAAATCCACCACATCCCAGCCGAGGGATTTGAAACCGGTGGCAATGGCCTCGGTTTCGGCCTGGTTGAGCTTGCAGCCAAGTGTTTTAAAGGCGATTCGCCGGGATTCGGTAAGACGAGAATGAGAGGTATTATACCCGGCGAGATTTGAACCGGCGGCCATCAGCAGACTCTGCCTTCGATGCTTAAAGGCCGGGCGGAAATAATCTCCACATCAACGAAATCACCGATCCGCACACCGGCCGCGGCCAGCCGGACCGGGATACGACCTTCGGTGTAGCCCGACAGGTATCCTTCCTTGCGGTCTTCACCAGTTACAAGAACCCGTTCAACGGTACCCACCCTTCTGCGGTTCAGGGGTGCGGCAATCTCCAGGAGTATATCGCTGAGCTTACGGTACCGCCGTTCCTTCTCTTCCCTGGTAACATCATCATCCCAGCGTGCGCTGACGGCTCCGGGCCGGGGGCTGTACCGGGCAATGTAGGCCATATCGTATTTAAATTCCCGCATGGCCTTGATCGTGTGTTCGAACTGCTCCTCGGATTCGCCGTTGAAACCGACAATGATATCGGTGAAGAGGGCGGCTTCCGGCAGGATGCTTCGAATATCATTCACCACTGTACGGTACCGGTCCATGGAATGGTTACGATTCATCTTCAGGAGAACCTTGTCGTCGCCGGACTGGAGCGGCAGATGAATCCAGTCTGCCAGCACCTCAAATTCTGCCATGACTTCAAGCAGATTGCGAGTCATGTCCCTGGGATGGGGGGATGTGAAATAGGTCCGGAATTCTTTTCCGCTCTCACGCCCGATTTCCCCTACGGCCCTCATGAGCTCAGGGAAAGAAAGCTCTTCTCCTTTCTTGTCCAGTCCGTAGGAATTCACATTCTGTCCCAGCAGCGTAATGGACTTGCATCCGTTATCCACCAGGTAGCGAATCTCATCCAGAATTTCTGCCGAAGGCCTGGAAACCTCCCGTCCCCGAGTGTATGGCACGGCGCAAAAGGTACAGAACTTGTCGCAGCCGTTCTGAATCGGCACGTATGCCTCGATAACGGAACTGTAACTGGGCTTCACCTTCCAGAAACTTTCGATACGCTCCCGGGCCTCTTCACGTCCCGGCTTGCCTATTTCAGGTGCGCCGATATGATCGGATGATACCGTCCCTGTTTCGACCCGGGCGGTCTCAAAAGCACCCGGTGTGGGTACGCCGTACTGCCGAATCATGTCGGGAAGCTCCGGCAGCTGATCGATGGGAAACATCAGATCGAACATTTTGAGGAATTTATCCCGATCGGCGGGAAGGACACAGCCGGAGATGAACGTGAGAGTCGGTCTCTCCGATTTTACGGCATTCCAATTTCGAATTCTGCCATACACCCGGTCGATGGCCTTCTGGCGAACTGAACAGGCGATAATTCCCTTGATTATAATATCCGGATCGTTATCATTTTCGGATTCAACGTACCCCATACCGTTCAGAACAGTACGGACCCTTTCGGTATCGGAGCGATTCATCTGGCACCCGAAGGGCAAGATGTAATATTTCATTCTTCTTAAGTTCCTTTAAAAAGCAGACTTCGGCGTGGATCCTGTCGCAATTACCGCAGAAGTAGGTAAAACAGCCTTCGGGAGCCGGAATATCTTTCAGCCGGCCGGTGACCCGACCGCGATAAGTACCGGTGGCAAAAAAGGGAAGGGGCACGAGAGGCCACCAATATCCACCAGAACGCCTTTCTCGAAGCGAAGGATGCAGGCTCCCGTCCCTCATTCCCTTTTCCGTATCCACCGCCATATCGTTTTCTGAAAAAGTGCCATACATTACCCCGTTACAGGTGTTTTCGGCAAGGTTCGCCCTGCATGAGTATTTGCCAAAGTGGCTCAGATTGGTCTAATCTCATATCCATGTCAGGAATCTTGAGAAAGCCCCACTGGCTCAAAATTAAGCTCGATACGACGACAGACACCGCGGAAGTTCGAAGAGTCCTCCGGGAGGAAGGCCTGAATACGGTCTGCGAAGAGGCGCATTGCCCCAATCTCCACGAATGCTGGAGCCATTACCGAACGGCCACTTTCATGATTCTGGGAGATACCTGTACACGAAGATGCCGGTTCTGTGCGGTGAAAACCGGTAAACCCGATGCCCCCGATGAACTTGAACCCGGCAGGGTGGCCGCATCGATTGAGTCACTGGGCATTAAACATGCCGTAATCACGATGGTGGACCGGGACGACCTGGCCGACGGAGGTGCAAAATATCTGGCAGCCACCGGACGGGCCATCAAGGCAAGGAATCCTGAAATCACCGTCGAATATCTCTCGTCGGACATGATGGGCATGAAGAAAAGCATTGCCGAACTGGTTGAATCCAGCCCTGAAATCCTGGGACATAACGTGGAAACCATCCGGCGCCTCAATCCGGTTATCCGGTCCCGGAGCGACTACGATCGTTCCCTGGGTTTCCTCGAAACGGCTAGGACACTGGACGGGAATCTACTGCTGAAGAGCAGTATTATGCTCGGTCTCGGGGAAGAGATGGCCGAGGTGTGGGAAACTCTGTCGGATCTGCGGGATGCAGGATGCAATCTGGTGAATATCGGCCAATATCTACAGCCGACCCGACAGCATATACCGGTAAAACGCTATTGGAGACCTGATGAATTTGTCGAATTGGCGAAAAAAGCTCAGGTTATGGGGTTCGATCATGTCGAGGCCGGCCCTCTGGTACGTTCCAGCTATCATGCCGGCAGTCAGTTGAAGAGATTGCTGGAAGGCCGCAGGAAAAACCATGCCTGATAAATCGTTTCTCGGTGTCCGCTCTGAAGTCGAACCACTGAAAAAAGTACTGCTCCATCGCCCGGGGAAGGAAATGGAAACCCTCACCCCGGAAGTGCTGGAAAACCTCCTCTTTGAAGACATCCCCTGGCTTAAGAAACTTCAGGAGGAGCACGACGGATTTGCCGATGCCCTGCGGGAAACCGGATGTGAAGTATTCTACTATACCGATCTCCTTAAAAAGGTGCTCGGCGATGCCGATGTTGCCGCCGAAGCCGCAAATCACATGGTTTCCACCGGACGCATACCTCAGTCCCGACTCCGGGAGGAAATCAGGGAACGGCTTATGTCTATGGAGACTGAAGATCTGGCTGATGTGATGATTGGGGGCTTGAGAAAGGACGCCGTTCCTCACAGTGATGATGAGAAGCGTCTTTCCTGGTGGATTCAAGAGGATTTTCCATTCTACATCAATCCTCTGCCAAACCTTTATTTCACGAGGGATCCTGGGGCGATGATCGGTAATGGATTGGCGCTGAGCGCCATGCAGACCCATGCCAGGAGCCGGGAGTCTTTCCTTCTGGACCTGATCCGCCGGCATCACCCGATGTTCTCATCCATAAATCGGAAGCTGTGGTATTCACCGGATATGGGCGACAGCCTGGAAGGCGGAGACATATTGGTGCTTTCCGACAGCGCAATCGCCGTCGGTGCCAGCGTCCGGACAGGAAGCGATGCCATCGAAACACTGGCTCACTGCCTTTTTGAGAGTGATTCAGGCATCAGGGAAGTTCTGGTTGTCAGGATTCCCGCGGCCCGGGCCTACATGCACCTGGACACGGTATTTACAATGGTGGACCGGGACAGTTTCACTCTTTTTCCCGGTGTGGCAGACGCCATAAGGGTATTCAGACTCACTCCCTCCGCAGGAGCTGCGATACGCATCAGGGAAGCGGAGAACCTGGAGAAGGGGTTAGCTGAGATTCTCGGGTTACCTGCCGTCCGGGTACTCAGGAGCGGAGGAATAGACCGGGGTGCTGCGGCAAGGGAGCAGTGGAACGACAGTGCCAATACCCTGGCAGTCAGCCCCGGAACCGTGATTACCTACAATCGTAATACGGCATCCAATGAGGCACTTGAGAAAGCCGGGATAAACGTTCTGGAGATTGAAGGATCGGAACTGGTCAGAGGGCGCGGCGGTCCCCGATGTATGAGTATGCCCCTGCAGCGGGAAGAGTCATAATCCTGTCAACCGGTCAAACGGACTCCCATCGTATAAAAGTCGAAAAAATCGCCGGGATGGTGATTTTACCGTTTTCATCCTTGCATTGGGTTTCATCCGGGTTCTGGGCGATGATTTCTACGATTTTTCCCGGGGCAAGTCCCTTCTGCTGACAGAAGGAAAGCATTCCATCAGTCAATTCACCTTCTTCGGTAATCCGGATAATTTTCACTTTTCTGCCCGATTCGGCTTCAGTGAGGGACAGAGCATCCAGATATTTCTTCTCGATATCAGACCCCGGCAGCGGATTACCATGGGGACAGGTTTGAGGATCTCCGAGACGATGTGACAGATAATCGGTCAATTCATCAGACAGAGCAGCCTGCAGAGTACCGGCTTCGGCATCCGATTTATCCCAGGGATAATCCAGAACACTCACCAGAAGGTGCTCCAGCAGAAAATGGCGGCGAACGACATTTTCCGCAACTGTGCGCCCTTCCCTGGTGAGTCCGATGGCACCATAACGGTCCTGATCAACAAGTCCCAGCTTCTTCAGACGGCCCACCGCCTGGGATACGGCCGGTCTGGAGACTTCAAGTCGATCGGCAAGACGGGCATTGGGGACAATCCCGTTATCACGTTCAATCAGAAGGATCTGCGTCAGATATTCCGGCGCTGCCGGAAACTGGTTTCTCAGTTCTTGGAGTGTCATTAAGTTAATTATAGTTCAATTTATGACTCAAAGGAAATAATGAATTAAGTATGCTAAAGGTCTGGGTAATTTCAAAAATGCTCGATTTTTGAAATTACCTCAGTTGATAAAGAGATTAATCAGCGGACGCAGTTCATCGGCCAGGGTCTGAGTAACCTGAATTTCTTTCAGGTGATGCCTGGCTTTCAATCGTTGTGTTCCGATAACCTCGGTTCTGGAAGGCTCCGTTCCGAATCCGGACTGATTCCGGGGAACAGTGAGTACCAGAAGGTCTCCCGAATACTGCTCCTCCCCGGTCCCGGAGTCTTCAGGATAGAGCAGGACAGTCAGACCGGCATGCTCATTTTCAGGACCGGTGAGACCGTAACCCGCCGCTCCCAGTACTTCCCTGAGGGTATCAGCCCAGGGCCCGATGCAACCTGTTTCATCGATAATCCTTGCTTCCGGCATGGATCCTCCATTGACGGCGGGGGATGTCTTTCTACATTATCGGAATGTTTGTTCATGTTTACCATAGAATCAGACGATTTTTCTGCGTCTGTCCAGCAGTCCCAGGAACACAAATCCCGATGCGGCGGCCAGACCGAGAAACAGACTCATATACCAGGCATAATAAGTCGGTCTTGTCATGAGGAACATACCGGTCAGCCATGGGGACAACGCCCTGCCGGTACCCGAAATCAGAGGAAGAATGGACGAAAATCGGCCGCGATGCGATGAAGGAGTATGATTGGCGGTATAGACTTCGATATTGGTGGCCCCGAGAATTTCACCGGAAGTCCAGACGAGTACCGACAGGTAAAACGCCGCCTGTGAATGGAACAGGGCCAGCAATCCGAAACCGAAGGCATACAGGATCGAATGAACCGCCACATTGGTGATCGGACGGAAGCGACGGGTCAGTCGGATGACAGGTACGGTCAACAGCACCACGATCAGGGCATTGAGACTCATCACTCTTCCATAGAGAGCAGCACCGTTTCGAGGAAACATCTCTTTGGAAAAAATCGGCAGCGAAAATGAATGCTGCCCGTATATGAACCAGGGCACAGCCAATAAAACGACGAAAGCCAGCAATATGGGACAGCTGTATATCAAGCGGAATGTGGAACCCTTTACGGGTTGTTCTGATACTGTATCCGAATGTCTGCGGGCCATACCCAGAGTTTCCGGAACCAGGGCCATGATGAATATCAGTGATAGCAGTGTCGTGCCGGCGTCTCCCAGAAACAGCCACCTTGCATGGGATTCATAGAGATATCCGGCAAGGAACGGCCCGACGGCAAAACCGAGATTCCAGGCCAGGTAAAGAAGGCTGAATGCGGTCTTACGTTTCTCCGGTGTAGTGAGATCGTAGGTTGCTGCCGAAGAAGCCGGCATCATCAGGCCGGAAAAAAACTGCTGAGCAAGGATGGGCCAGATTATAAGGGGAGTCATGGGCATGAAGCCAATGGCTCCAAGACAGAGAGCTCCCATGGCCTGGGCACTGATCAGGAGTCTCTTCCGCCCTACCCTGTCGGAAAAC
>JAUVIY010000364.1 GCA_030592625.1 Spirochaeta sp.
GTTGCGGCCTCGGATCTTGACAACGACATGACGACGACTGCACTAACGTCGGCCGGGGACAGGGCCTCTTCCGGTTCGAATAATTATTATCCTGAACCCGGACATGTACGATTTACCGTAGACGACATGATCGGTGCCCTTGATAAAGCGCCGTCCGGTTCGGCCCATACCGTTCTGTGTCTCTGCATCACCTTGCCCCATCTGACCGGTGCCGGTGAAGTGAAGAGTTTCTTCCAGGCGGCCGGAGCCGCACTGGTTTTCGGGGGAAAGCTGGTGATTCAGATTCTCAACTATCCCCGGATTGTTCGTTTAGGGGGCCTGGAATTGCCGGATCTTGAAGGAGATGGACTCCTGTTCCGACGAAGGCAAACCTTTGATGCTGATTCGGGCCTTATCATCTTCGATACAGAGGTAGAGTCCGGAGGTCGGATGGAACGCCGAAGTCACAATCTGCTACCTGTGGATGTGAAAGACCTGATGGATCCGGCGCTGGAAGCGGGGTTGATGCCCTCCGGGATTTACCGGGACTGGGAGGGTACTGAATTTGATAGCGAAGCCCCCTGGTTGGTTTCCATTTACACATGTACCGGGGAGAGTTGATGATACACGACGACTTCGCTATTGTCGGTACCGGAAGTTCCGGCAGGGCAGCGGACGGCTCTCGGTATGCTCGATACTATTTGACCGTTTCCCGGCTCTCCGATAAGGTGAAATCATGAAACGAACGCTGCTGATAATTCTTATCTTTATTGCTCCCGTATTTCTTATCGCCCAGGAGAGTGATGTCCTGCGCCTTGGGTTGAAAGTCGGACCCAATTTCTTCTTCGGCAGCGGAACACCATCCCATCCAGAGGTAACCGGTACGCGATTGACAGCCGGATTCACCGGCGGTGGTTTCGCCGAGCTCGTTCCTGTCGATAACCTCTCTATCGAGATAGATTTGCTCTTCACCTGGTTCAATTACGGTGTTAATACGAGCCTGCCGACAGAAACTCTGATATTGCAGTACACAGCCATGGAAATTCCCATACTGGTCAAAGGGCGCCTGCCTCTGGGGCCGGGAACGGCATTTCTCGGCATCGGCCCGGATTTTATTATTCTGCTGGGCAACGTGAATATCAAACTGGGATCAAGCAACATCACCCAGAATGCGGATCAGATTTTTCATACGGCGATGATTTTTTCCGGTGGTTATGACTGGGCTTTGAACCGTGATTCCAACCTGACCCTGGAATTGCGCTATCTCAGAAGTTTCTCATCCCCGGCGGACAGCGCCGATATCAATGCCAATCGGTTTGATGTGCTCATCGGTTGGTCGGTAAACTTCTAGATTGAAGCGATCCCGGGATCCTATTCCGGAAGTATTTCCGGGTAGAGAATATCCAATCCTGCGAAATTCTCGTTCTGGGCGAAACGACCCTTGGCGTATTCCAGATCCAGGTACGTCAGTGGTTTCACTACAATTTGTGATTTGCTTATAATCTGGATTTTGTACGGGACGAGGCTGATTTTTCCTGCGGGTGCGTTGAATTCGAAGCTGTCCTGTCCCGATATGGTCATTCCTTTGGCAGCTGTCCAACCGGTGGCATTGAGAACTTCCGCCGGAATCGTGCGAACAACCGCAGCCGGGGTTTTCAATGCAAGCCTGAGGGGTTTTTCCAGTCCGGCAATATGAAGGTTCACTTTTGGCTTGGAGATGGGTTTGTGGAATTCCTCAACATAAAAAACTAGAATACTTTCGTCGATATCGGGTTGGGAATTCATGGACGAACATGAAAAAAGGGCTAAAATAGAGAAAACGGCGAGGATGAGGATTGTTCTGCTCATTTTTCAAGTATGGGTCAGTTATCATTCAAGTTCCAGAAACCGTTATAAATACTGGTTTTTCAATGAACTCAGTACGAGTATTGAATCAGGAGATATAAAGGACAAGTTATGAAAACAGGAAAATTATGGATTCTCATTTTACTCACAGCCCTGTTCTGGGCTTCTTGTGCATCCTCTCCGGAGGAGACTCAGGACGTGGAAGTCTCGATTGAAGAAGCGAAGGCTGCTGCCGGTACCGCCAGGGAATCTGCCGTGGAAGTCAAAGCTCCCAAGGCGGCAGCTGATGAATTTAATTCAGCCCAGTCCCTCTTCGAACAGGCTGCTGCAGCTGAAGCCCAGGGTGATAACTCTGAAGCAGCGGCACTTTATAATCGGTCCGCTGAGGGATTCCTGGCCTCTGCAGATGCTGCCGTAAAGGCACGTGAAGCAGCTGAGGCCGCTATGGCTGACACCGATCAGGCCATTGCCGATTCTGAGGCGGCAGCTGACAAAGCCCTCCTTTCGGCTGGGGAGGATCAGTAATGAAAAAGATTATTTTATCAGCCCTTGCCTTGTTGTTGATTTCCGGAGCCATCTGGTCTCAGTCCCTTGAGGATAACGAGTATTACCAGAAAATGCTTGAGCTCAGACGTCAAAGTGAACAGTCCTTTGAGGAAGGCGATTATGCGGAAGCTAAGCGCCTGGCAGTCGAAGCCCAAAGCTACAGCGAGCAATCAAAACGTTGGATCGAATCCCAGCTTGCAGCATACCGTGCCCGGTCTGCTCTGAATCAGCTGAAGGACCGTCTGGCTCAGGTTTCGAAATGGAATGCCCAGGCGAACTTCCCCAGTGAATACGCTGAAGGTACAGCTCTCTACAACCAGTCTTTCGGAGAGTTCTATGATGACGAGAACTATATTGTCAGTCTTGCGACATCGAATAAGGCCCTGGAAATTCTCTCGGTCATAGAGTACATCCCGGCCGATTCCGGACTTCCGGCATATTATGTCGTCCGTCTGCTGCCGGGAAATATTGATTGCCTGTGGAACATCGCCGGATACAATTTCATCTACGATGATCCCTGGAATTGGCGGGCTATCTACAATGCCAATAAGGACAAC
>JAUVIY010000344.1 GCA_030592625.1 Spirochaeta sp.
AGGATGCTTTCCGGGTAAAAATGGAGACATTGACAGGTATTGCCGACATGTCCGGGGTACCTGACGAATCGATGTCCAACATGGTTAAGCTGGCCCTGGTTCTGGATGAAGTTGTCGACGAGTACGACATGGACGCCATGGCGATCCGCTGCTGGATTGAGCTTGAGAAGGAGCTTAAAATAGCTCCCTGCGCACTGCTCGGCGAACTCAACGAGCGTGGGATTGACGCCGCGTGTGAACTTGACGTGGCAAACGCCCTCACCATGCATGCACTGAAAGCCGCCTCGGGGCGGCCGGCCACCGTACTGGATTGGAACAACAACTGGGGTGCGGAGGATGACAAGTGCATACTCTTCCATTGCGGACCGGTTCCTTCTTCTCTCATGCAGTCCCGGGGAACCGTTGTTGATCATCCCATGTTCGCCAAATCCCTGGGCCCCGGCTGTGGGTGGGGTCCGAACCAGGGACGCATCAAGCCGATGCCCATGACATACGCTTCGGCGAAAACCGAAGACGGAAAAATATTCGTTTACGGCGGAGAAGGACGCATTACCGACGATGAGATACCGGCGGAGTTCTTCGGGTGTGCGGGGGTTGCCGAAATCAAAGGGCTGCAGCAAAAACTGCATGTCATCGGACGAACCGGTTACAGGCATCATGTCAGCATCGCGCCGGGTCATGTCTTTTCGGCCCTCAGGGAGGCTCTGGAAACCTATCTCGGATATTCCTTGACTGAACTGCATTAACGCCCACGCAACCTTAACGTATATTTTAAAGGCGGTAGATTATGAGCGATAACATTGGCGATAAAACAGAAGCGGCAAGAATCATTGAAAACGGAAAGGCTATCCTGGGTATGGAACTCGGATCCACCCGAATCAAGGCTGTTCTCATCGGACCGGACAATAGTCCCCTGGCCTCCGGATCGTACGGATGGGAGAATACTCATCAGAACGGTATCTGGACATATCCCCTAGAAGAAGTCTGGACCGGGATTGCCGGATGCTATGCGTCATTAGCCGCCGACGTTCAGGACAAATTCAATGTTGAACTCACCCGATTCGCCGTAGGCGGATTCAGCGGGATGATGCATGGTTATCTTGTTTTCGATAACACAGGCAAGCTGCTGGTTCCTTTCAGAACCTGGCGCAACAATATCACCGGAAAAGCTTCGGAAGAACTCACCGAACTTCTACAGTATCCCATTCCTCAGCGTTGGAGCATCGCTCATCTCTACCAGGCCATCCTCAACGGAGAGGAACATATCGGCGAGATTGGACTTATCACCACCCTTGCCGGCTACGTCCATTGGAAACTCACCGGGAAGAAAGTCCTCGGCGTCGGCGATGCTTCAGGACAGTTTCCGATCGACCTCGAGACCCGGGATTTCGATGCGGCTCTCGTGGAAAAATTCGATGTGCATGTGGCCGATCGGGGATTCAGCTGGAAACTGCGCGGCATACTGCCTGAAATCGTTCCCGTCGGCAGTAACGCAGGGAAACTGACCGATGAAGGAGCCCGGCTGCTGGATCCCGGCGGCAATCTGAAGGCCGGGATTCCTCTCTGTCCGCCGGAAGGCGATGCGGGGACCGGCATGGTGGCTACCAACAGCGTACGGGTTCGGACTGGAAACGTCTCCGCCGGCACCTCGGTATTCGCCATGCTTGTGATGGAAAAGAAGCCCTCCCGGGTTCATTCGGAAATTGACCTTGTAACCACCCCCGACGGCAAACTCGTCGGTATGGCCCATTCCAACAACTGCACCTCGGATTATGACGCCTGGATCTCCCTGCTCGGACAGGCCGCCAGGGCTCTGGGAGCCGATGTTCCGACACCTGTACTCTACGATACCTTACTCGACCTCGCCCTTCAGGGCGATCCCGATGCCGGCGGCCTGTTATCCTACGGCTATATCTCCGGTGAGCATCTCACCGGCTTCAGCGAGGGTCGGCCCCTGTTCGTCCGGCGCCCGGACAGCAATTTCACCATCGAGAACTTCATCAGATCTCACCTTTTCACTTCTCTCTGCGCCCTACGGACCGGCCTCAATGTACTGACCGACGACGAAGGTGTTGTCGTGGATGAAATACGGGGACACGGTGGATTCTTCAAGACCGCCAATGTCGGTCAGCGCATCATGGCCGCCGCCACTAAAACGCCAATCAGTCTGTTGGAAACGGCAGGAGAGGGGGGCGCCTGGGGCATGGCACTGCTGGCCGCCTACGCGATCCGGGAAAACACCGATCAGAATCTTCCCGATTTTCTCGATATCGCCCTCGAAGGCAGCATCGGCGAAGCGGTGAAACCCGATCCCTCGGATGTCAAAGGATTCGATGCTTTTTTCGAGCGTTATCATAAGGGGCTGACCATTGAGGCTGCCGCAGTGAAGGCGCTGGATCAGAGCGACTGGAACTGAATCCATGGCACCCCTCCGCGGCTCGGATTCACAACCTGCAGGCATTCGGCAATCTCCGGAAAACCGGAAGTGTCTGGAGCCCGGTTGAAAACATACAGGAGGACAAATGAGCGGAACATATGCCGACCTGAAGGCCGAGTGCTACGAACTCAATATGGAAATTTCCCGCCGCAGCCTGGCCATATACACCTGGGGCAACGTCAGCGTCATCGATCGTGATAAGGGAGTGTTCGCCATCAAACCCAGCGGCATCTCCTACGATGATTTGAAGGCCGATGACATCGTCATAGTGAACCTCGAGTCCCGGACCGTCGAAGGACGGCTGAATCCGAGTTCCGATACCCGGACTCATGTTGTGCTTTACAAGGCATTTGAGCACATCGGTGGGGTGGTTCACACCCATTCACTCTACGCCGTGGGCTGGGCCCAGGCCCTTGAGCCCATCACCATCTACGGTACCACCCATGCCGATCACACTGTGGAAGACATTCCATGCACCCCGCCCATGTCCGATGCACAGATTGGTGGTGATTATGAAGAGGAAACAGGTAATCAGATCGTCAATCATTTCCGTACCCTGGGTCTGAATCCTTCAGAAACTGAAATGGTTCTCGTAGGAAGTCACGGGCCCTTCACCTGGGGCAAGAGTGGCGCCAGGGCGGTATACAACGCCGTTGTCCTCGAGGAGCTGGCTAAGATGGCCCTGATTACCCGGCAGGCGAATCCCGATGCTCCCCGGCTCAAAGAATCCCTGCGCCGCAAGCATTACCAACGGAAGCACGGCCCGAATGCCTATTATGGTCAGATTTCAACTG
>JAUVIY010000408.1 GCA_030592625.1 Spirochaeta sp.
GCTTTAATGGCCCCGCGGCTGAGTGCCTCAAGGGCCACTACGCCGGAACCGGCGAATAAATCGAGAAAGGAAAGTTCCCGGAGGTTTCCCAGAATGGAAAACATGGATTCCCGCATCCGATCCATGGTCGGGCGTATCACCCCCGGGGGGCATTTGACGATACGGCCGCTGAAACGTCCCCCGGTAATTCTCATGACATCATTCTCACGGTTCTACCCTGTACTCAGGAGGTTTTCATCAAAAGGCGGGCAGATCGCAAAGAGTTCTCTCAAATCGATCATTTCTGCGCCCAGCAATCCCGGATCCATTGCTATAAATTCCTGTGCCTTTACCCTGGCATCCAGCAAAACGTTCAGGTCCCGCACCGGATCGGCAATGCTCAGCCTGAGGAATCCCGACTGACGTGTACCGGCCATATCGCCGGGACCTCTCATCATCAAATCTTCTTCGGCCAGGATGAATCCGTCGTGAGTCTCCTTCATTATCATCATTCGCTTCTTGCCATCGTCGGTGAGGGGTTCGGCGTATACAAGGAAACAATAGGACTGCACTGTTCCACGGCCGACACGTCCCCGGAGCTGATGCAGGGCCGAAAGACCGAAGCGTTCGGCATGCTCAACCACCATGCAGGTAGCATCGGGTACATCAACGCCAACTTCGACAACACTTGTGGCTATCAGAAGGTTCAGACGACCCTCACGGAAATCGGACATGATGCGTCGTTTCTCTTCTTCATCAACCCGGGAATGAACCAGGGCGGCCTTGAATTCGGGAAATATCTCATCTGAAAGCCGGGAGAACATGTTCTCGGCATCTTTGAGGGCGCTTTTCTCCGATTCTTCGATGAGTGGATAGACAAAATATGCCCTGTTCCCGGCGCCCAGCTCACGTCGGACGAAGTCATAAACCTTGTTTTCATTACCCATACGGGCCAGATGGGTTTCCACAGGCAGTCGGCCGGCGGGCATGGTCCGAATAGAGGAGACGTCCATGTCACCGAATGCGGTGAGGGCCAGGGTTCTGGGAATGGGGGTGGCCGAAAGGGCCAGTACATCTGCCGCCTTACCCTTTTCCGTCAGGGAGCGGCGCTGGTCGACACCGAAGCGGTGCTGTTCATCGATAATAGCCAAACCAAGATCCTTGAAACCCACATCCGTACCGAACAGGGCGTGAGTACCCACCGCCAGGTCGACATCACCGGCGCTCAGAGCCGTAGTGAGGGCGCTCCGGGACGAACCGGTGACATCACCTGTGAGAAAAGCCACTTTCACCCCCAGGGGCTCCAGCAGACGGGCCGCATTATCGGCGTGCTGCCGGGCCAGAAGTTCGGTCGGGGCCATGAAGGCGGCCTGTCGGCCGGCAGCGATGACTCCCAGGGCGGCCATGAATGCAACGAGTGTTTTGCCGGAACCCACTTCACCCTGGAGCAGTCTGGACATGGGACGACCGGAAGCCAGGTCCCGCCTGATATCATCCAATGAGGAGTCCTGGTCGGGGGTGAGCTCAAAGGGAAGTTCTTTTCGCAACTTGTCGATCAGATTATCCGACCATGGACGGGAATCATGTCCCTCCGGTCGAGCCGTAGAAGCGCGTCGGGCAACGGTAATCTGGAGATGAAAAAGTTCTTCGAAAATCAGGGCTCTTCGGGCATTGTCGGCATCGGTATTCTCGTCGGGGAAGTGAATATCGCGCATGCATTTCCCTTTGTCGGGGAAATCCATCTTCCGGCGCAGCGAATCGGGTATCTCGTTCCTCAGGCCCAGAGCGTAGGAATCCAGGGCCGAGCGCACGGCTTTGCGAAGCAGGGACTGGGTGAGGGTACCGCTGAGGGGATAGACAGGCAGGATGAGTCCGAAATCCTTCGATTCGGATTCATCGTCGAAATCTTCAAATACGAAGGAACCTGATTGAAGCTCCCCGTGCCTGTTTCTTTCAAAAGGTCCGGTCAGCCTGATTTGTCTGCCCGGTGTGAGCTTGCCGGCCAGAAAATTCCGGCCGAAGCAAAGCATGGAAGCCACATCGCTGTCGTCCCTGACAATCACCTTAAGGGCCTGACCACGCTTCCAGTGAATATACTCCTGCCGGATTATGGTGGCCACGGTCATAGCCGGTTTATCAGCAGAGGAGAGGGCCAGGGGAACCGGATTTTTCCGATCTTCATAACGTGTCGGATAATGGCGGAGAAGCTGGGCGACATTAACCACACCGAGTGCGGCCAGGTTTCGGACTGCGGCAGGTCCGACACCTTCGATATTCGCCACCGGATAGGTCAGTTCACCCAGGAACATTTACGGTCTCAGTTGATTAAGCTCATCGAGCCTGGTTTCCAGGAACACCAATAA
>JAUVIY010000049.1 GCA_030592625.1 Spirochaeta sp.
ACGCCCTTGATGAGATAATCGCTTACCGGAAACTGATCGGAACCGGAGATGAGACTTCTCTGCTTGAAATCCACCACTGCAGCCACATCTTCCTTGGTGGTGAAGCGGACGATTTTCCCTTCTTCCGGTACCATTGAGTAGCTGCGGTTCAGGATGAACTGGGTGACTCTGCAGCGCTTGATGTATGGATAATTGTTCTCGATGTTCCTGTATACAAGGGAGAAAACAACCTCCTCGCAGGTTTCCTTGTCAGCCAGCCCCGCATAGAGCATACCTTTGCCCACGAAAAGTTTGTCCGGAACATCGGTAATCAGATAGCTCCCGTCCTTTTTGACGTAGAGTACGCGGTCGTATACCGAGGCGTCGAAGAGCACCCGGCCACCTGAGGTTTCGTGTCCCAGATAGCCGGTGTCGGGATTGTACTTCACCTTGAGGTTTTTCTTGGCCGCATCCCGGACGTCCACCTTACGAAGGCTGACTATTTCGCTATGTCTGGGATACTTGCCGCGATATTTCTCCAATACACCGTCGAGAAAATTTAAAGCGTATTTCACAAGATGCTTCAAGTGGTGTTCCACTTCGTCGAGTCGCTCCTGGAGCTGCCTGATTTCGTCTTCCATCCGCTCGATATCGAACTGACTGATGCGGCGGATGGGTATTTTCAGGAGCCTCTCGACATCATCGTCGGTGACAGTACGGCCGATTTCACCGGAGAAGGGGTCGAAACCCTTGTGCACAGACCGGAAAATACCGGAGACGGTCTTGATAGGTTCGATTCTCTTGTATATTTTCTCGGTGATGAAGATTTTCTCCAGGGTACGGGCGTGGATTCTGTCCAGGAGCTGACCCTTTTCCAGGAGCAGTTCTTTCTCCAAAAGCTCTACCAGTCTTCCGGAATGGTGCTCAATCACCTCGGGAACCGTCATAATGACGGGTTTATCGTCCCGGATCATCAACATGTTCAGCGCGATGCTGACTTCACAGTCGGTGAAGGCGTACAGACCATCCAGGACATCCCTGGTATGGACTCCCCGAGATAGTTTTATCTCAATTTCCACGTTTTCGGTGGTGTAGTCATTGATAGCACCGACTTTAATCTTGCTGGACCGGGCGGCAGCCTCGATGGATGCAATGAGGTTCTCAGTAGTTACACCATAGGGCAGCTCCCTCACAACGATGCGCTTGGGATCGGATGAGTCCAGCCGGGCACGGCTGAGTATCTTGCCGTTACCCTCATTGTAGTTGGATACGTCAATTGTACCACCTGAAGGGATATCGGGAAAAAGCTCAAACTCCTCACCCCTGAGATGGGCCTGTTCGGCTTCGAGAACCTCAACGAAGTTATGCGGCAGCATACGTGTGGACATGCCGACAGCGATGCCTTCGGCTCCCAGTATGAGGGGCAGAGGAATTTTTGCCGGCAGGGTGATTGGTTCTTTCCGCCTTCCGTCATAGGAATCGGTAAAATCGGTGATTTCCGACCGGAACAGCACTTCCCCAGCCATGGGCAGAAGCCTGCATTCGATGTACCGGGCCGCCGATGCCGGATCACCGGTGAGAGTATTTCCGAAGTTTCCCTGTTTATCGATGAATAATTCTTTGTTGGCCAGATTCACCAGGGCTTCGTAAATTGAAGAATCGCCGTGGGGGTGATATTGCATGGCATGACCCACGATATTGGCCACTTTATGAAATTTGCCGTCATCCACATCGTGAAGGGATTGGAGTATTCGTCTCTGCACCGGTTTGAGACCGTCTTCCAGGTGGGGAATAGCCCGCTCCTTGATGACGTATGAGGCGTATTCAAGAAAATTTTCGTTGAAAATCTTATTGATATAGGCCATCTAGATCAGGTTCTCCATAATGTATTCCCGCCTCTGAGGCGTGTTCTTGCCCATATAGAACGCCAGAGTTTCAGGGACGGTTTTCATGGAATCAATGCCTACCGGAACAATGCGCATGTCTTCGCCGATGAACTGCCCGAATTCCTTGGGGTTTATCTCTCCCAATCCCTTGAAGCGGGTCACTTCCGGCCCCCTGATGGCTTCCATAGCCTCATCACGTTCCCTTTCGGAATAGCAGTACCGGGTCTCCTTCTTGTTGCGCACCCGGAACAACGGCGTTTCCAGGATATGGATGTGCCCTCCGATCACCAATTCTTCAAAATAATTCAGGAAGAACGTCAGGATAAGGTTCCGGATATGGAATCCGTCGGTATCGGCATCAGTGGCCAGAACGATGCGCTCGTAGCGCAGGTTCTCGATGTCGTTTTCTATTCCCAGGGCCATCATCAGGTTGAAAAGTTCTTCGTTCTTATAAATAGCCGCCTTTCCCTTGCCGTAGCTGTTCCAGGGCTTTCCCCTGAGGGAATATATGGCCTGGGTGTAAACGTCCCGGCAGCTCACCATGGATCCGGTGGCCGACTGTCCCTCAGTAATGAAAATGGTGGATTCCTCTCCCCTTTTATCACCCCGGTGGAACTTGCAGTCTTTGAGTTTGGGAATGTTCAGGGAGATTTTCTTGGCAGCGGCCTTGGCTTCCTTCTTCACTGCCGCCAGTTCTTTTCGGAGCTTCTCGTTGTTGACGATCTTGTTCTCGAGGTTTTTGGCGGACTCGGGATTCTTGTGGAGATAATCCACTACCGCCGCCTTCACCTCATTGATAATCCAGGAACGTATTTCGGTATTCCCCAGCTTGTTCTTGGTCTGGCTCTCGAACACCGGATCCTTCACCTTGATGGCAATGGCACCGACAACGCCTTCTCTGACATCGGTTCCCGAATAATTCTTCTTGGTGAACTCGTTCACACCCTTGAGCATGCCCTCCCGGAAGGCACTGAGGTGTGTTCCCCCATCCGAGGTGAACTGACCGTTAACGAAGGCAAAATGGGTCTCGCCATAGGCACTGGTGTGGGTGAAGGCAATCTCGAATTTATCTCCGGCGTGATAGACGATTGGATAGAGGGTAGTATCTCCGACTTCCCGTTCCAGAAGGTCGTGCAGACCTTTTTTCGATTCGAACTTCGTACCGTTGTAATAGAGCTTCAGGTTACGGTTCAGACAGGCGTAATTCCACATCCGGCGATCGATAAATTCATCCGTAAAATCGTATTCCGGTAATATCTCGGTATCCGGCGTGAACTCGACATAAGTACCATCGGCGTATCCCTCGCAGGAACCTTTACGCTCCTTGAGAAGAACCCCTTTCGAGAATCTTACTTCCCGGTATTTCCCCTCACGATAGGAGCGGATGAGGAAGTGGCTGGAGAGGGCGTTCACCGCTTTTGTTCCTACACCGTTAAGCCCTACCGAGAATTGGAACACCTCGTCGTTGTACTTGGCGCCGGTGTTGATGACACTGACGCATTCCACCAGTTTTCCATGGGGTATGCCCCGTCCATAGTCCCGACAGGAGATGCTGCCGTTCTTATGCTTTATCTCGATCTTCTTTCCAAAGCCCATGATGTATTCATCGACAGCATTATCCACAACTTCCTTCAGCATGATGTAGATACCGTCTTCGGGATTCGAGCCATCACCCAGGCGACCGATATACATACCTGAACGCAGGCGAATATGTTCGAGCGAACTGAGTGTTTTAATCTTACTTTCGTCATAGACTTGTGCGGGAGAAACCATAACCAAATATTACCTCTTTCACCTAACGCCCGTAAAGTCATCAGGAAACCCTACAGGTAGTGTTTTTTATTTACTTGTTCCGGAAATTGACCTCTGGCGACATCTGGTAAATTCCTTTTCCGAATCTGTCAGAATCGACGATCCTTCCTTAACAACGGGAAAATCATCAGTGTCGCCAGCAGGGCCAGAGCTGCCGAAATAAGTCCCATACTTCGGAATGAGGTCAGCGGCAGAACGGCGAATCCGATGAAGGGGGCGAGTATCCCTCTGAAACCGGCAAGAAAGGCATGGGCCGACTGATATATCCGGGTTTCATCAGGATGGGCGATACGGGTTACCCAAAGCTGCCAGATGAACGGAGAACCCGATGTGCCTATCCCGAACAATATGGAAGCTAAGACAATAACCGAAATCCTGTCAGTCAGGAAATACAGGGGCATAGATACCATGTAAAAGAAATTTATGGATATCCTGAATGTCGGGAAACTCAATTTCTGGTAAAGACGGGCCCAAAGGGGATTGAATATCAGCTTTATAACCGTGGGAATAATAACCAGAATCAGGGTAATCGTCATCGGCGAGAGCCCCAGCCCACGCTCTTGTTCGGCCAGATAAACCACTTTAAGGGGTAAGGTCCAGAGATTGCCGAAACCGATCAACATCCACGAAATTTGCACATAGACAAACACCGGATTCCGGAAGGGCAAGGCCAGAGCCTGCCACCATCTATCCTTTCTGGGAACCGGACGGGCACCCGGCAATCTGCCGAGGAGAACTACGGCGGAAAGAAACACGATGATACTGAAACCGGTAATCCATCTCCAATTTTCCAATCTGAAATCAAGCAGTAGACCGTAGAGAAATCCCATTCCAACCGACAATGCCAGATTAAGCCTCAATCCGAGAGAAATCAGTTTTGCCCGCCGATTCGGGGGGTAAAGTTCGCTGTAGAGGTCGGTGAAAAACGGTTGCCGCAGGTGGACCGCCGCCAGGGCTATGGAAACAGAGACGGCAAAAACAACGCCGGACCCCGAAACCGTCCCCGCGGTCATAGCTGCGGCCGCCAGAGCGGTGAGCATGAGTAGAACACGGGATCGGGGAATGCCGGTTCGATTCAGCAGGCCGGTGAGCGGAGCCGTTAGTAAAAAACCGATGAAACCCGATGCGGAGATAAGCCCCTTCCATACATCCCCGACGGCGAAATACCGAATGGCAACGATCATGAGGACCGAATCGATAAGCGGTTGAAAAATTCCGTCGGCAGCCTGGCGGTATGTATCGATGCGGAAAGCACGTTGTTCTTCGGAGGCGATTTCGATCATACCGCAGGTATTCTCTGCCGAATCACACAGATTGGGGAAGCCTCAGGCCATTGCCCTTCGGAGATCCGCCTCAGCTCTTCGGGAATCAGCTATCGAAAAAGATTACTCCAGACCGGCTACCTGTCTCAGCTGCCGGTACCTGCGAATATATTCCAGTACTTCCCTCAATCTGCGGAGTTCAGAGGCCAGGCTGTCCAATTCGGCCAGGAGCCACTCCTCTTCCCTTCCATATCCGGATTCCCAGGAGCTTTGTTTCTGTGCCGCCCTGGAGGTATCCGTGTTCCGAAGCCCGATGTAGTACCCGATATTGTCCCGATTGAGATTCATGGAATACAAGGTCGATCTGATGAAGGATTCTACCGTTCTCCGACCGCCTTCCGCCCTGGCTCCGGCTGCCTCAAGATTTGCTTCGGCACTTCTGATATCCGAGCGTGATCGTCCTGAATCGAACAATGTACTCCTGGCGCCGATGGTAACTCTCCAGGTACCGTTGATATCATCGGGAATCCGGTCGAAACCACCTCCATAACCAAACTCGGTTCTGAATGCCAGATCCGGCTTTGCCGCCGCCCCGCCCCTGGCCATGCCCAGTTCCGCTCGAGCCATGTTCTCCAACGAGGAGAGGGCCATGATGTCAGGGTTTGAAGACCAGGCCGCGGTAATCAGTACTTCGGCGGATTCCGGCAGATAGGTATTCAGAGAATCATCCACCATCGGAAAATCCAGTAATTCCATTTGCAGATTGCTCAGTCCTGTTACTTGCTCCAGATCCAGAAGCAGATTCTGTCGCTCATTCCGAAGAGACGAAGCGGTGAGGAGAATCTGCTGCAGTCGGTTTCGAGTGTCCCGGTACTCGGATTCCAGCAGGAATCCTTCTTCGAAATTCCGGAGTGTGAGATCGGCCAGGCGGCTTCCAAATTCCTCCTGATCAACCGTGAGTTTCAACATCCTTTCCACAACGACAAGGGACTCAAGGGCGATGAGAATTCCTGAACGCAACTCATTTTCTCTGGACCGGGCATACCACCCGGCAGCGGCGGTACCCGCTTCGGCGACATCGATACCCGACGAGATCTTTCCCCAGGTAAAAAGAGGCTGCTCAAAAACAGCGGTGAGGTCGTAACGAAAATCGTTGGCCCGACCCCAGATATCGATGTCATCCGACGGCATAACAACCGGGCCGCCTGGAAGTCCGAGATCGAGACTTCCCAGAGCTCCGGCCGGGACACTGAGAAGAGGATCGCTGAGATATGAGGCCCCGAGCTCCAGATCCACCGTTGGTCCCCTCTCGGCTCTGGCACCCCTGAGACGCTCGGCCGCCGACCTGGCATCATACCGAGCGGCCAGGAGGTCAGGATCGTTTACCAGTGCCATGACAGTCAGCTCTTCAACATTCCAGGGGGATCCTTCTTCCGCTCCGAGCTTAGCCGGTCCGATTCCCTGTAACACCAGAAGGGCTGCAACGATGAGGGGCAGCACCGGAAACCTGCCTGCCCCGCCTTCCGGCTTCTCATTCAACTCATCAGAGGCAGCTATTGCTTTCTCCCGGCGTTCTTCAACCCATTCGTACAGAAGGGGAACCAGTCCGAGAGTAATCAGGGTGGAGGTGATCAGCCCGCCGCCGATAACCTGCCCCAGAGGGGCGTATATCTGCGAGCCTTCGCCAAGGGAAAATGCCAGGGGAATGAGTCCCAGCAAGGTGGTGAGGGTGGTGATGAGAATGGGCTTGAGGCGGATCTGTGCCGCTTCAAGGACGGCATCCCTGATTCCCAGACCTTCCCGTCTCCGCTGATTGGTGAATTCCACGAGTACGATAGCGTTGTTCACTACCATTCCTCCCAGGGCGATAACACCGAAGAAACTCATCATCGTTATTCTTCCGCCGAAAGCCGTCAGGGAGAGGGCCACACCGATGAGGATGAAAGGAACCGCTCCCATGATGATGAACGGCTGGGTGAAACGTTCAAACTGAACCACCATAACGGCATAAACCAGAAAAATCGCAATCCCCAGGGAGATTAAAAGATTTCTGAAGGTGTCACCCATGACATCCGCTACACCGGTGATGCGCCAAGAGACCCCGGGAGGCAGGGATGATGTCTGCAGCATCGGTTCGATCCTGCCGCGGATGGCCGTGAGATCGGATTCAACCAGCTCTCCCACAACCAGAATCGATGGAAGTCTGTCCGAATGTGGGATGCTGTCGGTAGTAGGTTGCCTCTCCTGCCGGGAAAAGGCGGAATACGGGATGCTGGTTCCGGCGGCGTTTCTGATACGAATCCGGCCCAGTATACCCGACGGTATGTTCCTTCCGGCCAGGGAAGAGTCGATGAAAATGGGATAGCTCTCGCTTTCAGTTTTTAAAGTACCAGCCTCTTCTCCCGCAAAGAGTATCCTCAGATTCCGCCCGGCGGCTGTGGGATCTACGGCCATGCGACCGGTACTCACCCGATCCAGGTTGATGCTCAACATATCCCGGTCCAGTCGAACGTTTAATGACGCTCTTTCAATGAGGGGATCGTCCTCCATGAGAATCCGGACCGCTCCGGCGGCTTCCAGGACATCATCCCAGTCGGCCCCGAACAGTTCAACGCGGAATCCGGCACCTTCGGTGGCATAATTTATCTGTTTGGCCAGTCCGCCGTTCCGGACCGTGATGTCGGCATCCGTGATTTTCGCCGGAAGAACCCGGTTCAGATGTGATACGATATCGAATACCGAACGGTTCCGTTTAACGGTCCTTACCAGCCGGACCCGGCCGTATCCCTCGATGGGGTTGCCGCTTTCGATGAAGATAGCGCTGTCCCCAAGGCCGGCGTACCAGAGATCGGTTTCGATTTCAGGCACCTCAAGGGCCACCGCTGCAGCAATTTCGGCCATCTTGGCCTCGGCCTTCTCCAGATTGTAACCCGCCGGTAAACGGACGCTCAGCTCGAACTCGTTCATGTCGGGAGCACTTAAGAATTCTCCACCTAACATGCCCAGCACCGCCAGTGATGCGGCAACCAGTACGGCTGCAAGCACCAGGACGAAGCCCTTGCGGTTGAGGATGATTTTCAGAACCTGAACATAGTAGAGGGACAGGTGGTCGAACAGCGCATCGAATTTCTCGCCGAACCGCGCCAGAGGTCCCCTTTTATGTTCCACCGCCAGAATCCGGGCTGAAAGCCAGGGTACGATGATGATTGCCGTCACAGCCGACGAGGAGAGAGCGAAAACCAGAACCCAGGAGACTTCTTTCAGAATCGCTCCGGCCAATCCTGAAAGAAAGAGAATCGGGATGAAAACCGACAGGGATGTGCTGGTGGAGGCCAGAACCGCTCCGCCCACCTCGGCGGCACCCAGGGACGCCGCTTCAACAGCATTCCGCCCGAGCTTGCGGTGACGAATGGTGTTTTCCAGAATGACGATGGAAGCGTCGACAATCATGCCGATGGAAACCGTCAGCCCTGCCAGGGTCATCATATTCAGGCTCATTCCCCGGGCCCGCATCAGGAGAAATGAGAGAAAAATCGTAAAGGGAATCGAGAGGGAGACGATCAGCGCGGCTCGCAAGTCGTGGAGGAACAGCAGAAGAACAACGACGGCCAGAAGACCGCCGAGCCAGGCCGATTTGCTCACCGATTTCAGTGTGATCCCTATGGTTTCGGCATTGTCGATCACAGGAACGAAGCGAATACCGCCGCCGGTTTCCTCTTCGATGGATTTTTGAAGGTTTTTCACCTCTGCCACAAGGGTTTCGGTGTCCCCGCCGGGACGTTTCATGATGTCCAACACCACGGTCCGGTGTCCGCCGGAAAGGGTACGAAACTCCGGGTTCTCATACCCCATTTCGATAACTGCAACATCCTCGAGATAGACAGGATTGCCGTCGTCGGCATAACCCACGGGCTGACGGCCTACCTGCCGCAGTTCCGAATATTGGCCATCCGACTGAAGGGAAAGACGGTCGGCCCCCATCAGAACGTATCCTGCGGGAACAGATCCCTGACCTCTTTTTACGGCGGCAAATGCCTCCAGGGCGGTGATGTCCATGGCATCGAGTTTTCCGGGATCCAGTTCCACTCTCAGCGCCGGTTCTTCGACGCCCCGTGCATAAACAGCCGAAACGTCCGTCAGACGGCTGAACCGTGGAATGAACTCTTCATTGAGCAGCAGGGCAAAAACACCCACTTCCAGAGTGGATTCCACCAGGCAGGTGTAAACCGGGAGAAGCGAGGTGCCCAGCTCGAAGAGCCGGGAGCTGCCGGCCAGGCCTTCGGGAAGTTCGGAACCTGCGTTGCTGATCTTGTCCCGGATGTCGTTTTTCTTAGCCTCGATATCGGCATCCCAGTCCATCGTAAGGAATATCATGGAGACTCCGTCCTGGGACTCGGAGAAAATCTTGCGTATGCCGTTAATGAGGCTGAATTCCTTCTCCAGGGGTTCGGTGACATCTCGTTCCACCACTTCGGGAGAGGCTCCCGGATAAACGGTGAGAATCAGGACTTCAGGCTTTTCGATATTCGCCAGAAGATCCCGGGGCATACCCTGGAAAGACAGTAGGCCGAAAAGAGCCAGGGAAATGAGTAATATGCCGATAACCGCTGGATGCCGTATGGCATAATCGGCGATTTTCATCCGTCGGTACCGCTCAGAATGCGGAGCTCGGTGCCTTCCCGGAGGAAGTGCTGACCTTCAACGATGAAGCGGCCGCCCTCCCATTCGCCGGGAACCACAACATAACCTGACGACAAGAAGGGGACCTCCAGTTCGAGGCGTCTGGCCCGTCCTTCGGAATCTACCGACCAGATCCACTTCCCTCCGCCGAGGGCCGATTCCGGCAGGGTTAAGACCTCATCCCGGACATCCAGAACAAACTCCACATAGAGAAGCATTCCGGGAAGCAGAAACAACCGGGCACTCTCGTCGGGGAGTATTCTGCAGGTGACGGTGAATGTACGGGTTGCCGGGTCAATCCAGGGAGCCACCGAACGGATTTGCGCTTCCAGGGGTGAATCGGGAAAGCTGTCGGCTGCGGCCCTGACGGCAGGGTCGCCGGTATTGAATGCCGGGTAGTAAGCCGCCGGGAGCCTTACCGCCACTTCCAGGTTGTCAAGTGATCCGACGGTATAGAGGGGTGTTCCGGCATCCGGGGCCACAAGAGAACCGACATTGACATGTCGTACCAGAACCACACCCACCACCGGTGAATGAACCAGGGTCCAGTCAAAACGCAGCTTCGCAGCAGCGGACTGGGCTTCGGCTGCGGTATGGGCGGCTCGGGCTTCTTCCCAATTCTGCCGGGTTGAATTACCGGCGGTGAATAAGCGGTCGATACGTTCCCATGTGGAGGCGGCATTGACATAAACCGCTTCCGCCCGTATCAAATCGAATTTATAGGCCTCCCGATCAATTTCCGCCAACAGGCTTCCCTCTTCCACCGCATCCCCCACTTCGGCGAACAGGGCAGTAATGGAACCGGCAACCTTCGGCAGGAGAGTCACCTGATTGGCCGATTTCAGGTTTCCATAGGCCGAAAGTGTTTCTTCGAGTCTTCTCTTCACGGGCTTTTCCACCCGAACCGGAGTCGGCGGTGGTGGGACCGCCCTTCCGATGCCTGATATTGTCAGAAACCGCGCCAGAATGACGATGGCAATAATAAGTAGAATAAAAGATGCCTGAATAAAGCGACGTCTGCCGTTACGCATAACTATTTCCCCCTGACCAGCCGGTGGGACTGCCGCCGGCCCTCTTCGGACAGAATCCCGGTGAACATCACCGTTTCCACGAATTCCGAAAGGGATTTAACTTCACCTTCCATCAACGTCGAATCCCGCCGGCCCCAGACGACAATGAGGGTCACCATCACTTCCGACAGGGATCGGATCGGCAAATCCTTCCTGAGCAGTCCTTTTCGGATCCCTTCACCGAAGAAGCAGGTGAAGGCTTCCACATATCGAGATTTTAGCTCTGAAAAGAAGAACTCCTGATCCTCCCCAGACAAAATCATACCTTCCGGACCATAAGACAGCTCTACGACTTCCCGGCCGATGTCGAGGATAGCACCTCCCCGTTCCACATAGTCTCTGTCTGTATCGTCGACAATGAGGAACAGACGCGCCGCGAAATCCCGCATCTGACGTTCGATACAGCTTTTCCATATGTCCCTTTTGCCACCGGGGAAATGGTTGTACAACGTCTTGCGGCTCAGTCCCATGTGATCTGCTAAAGTCTTCATACGCAACCCTTGGTAGGAGAACTGCCTGAAAAGCCTGTCGGCGGCATCGAGAATGCGTTCCCGGGTCTGTTGATTTTGTTTCATTGCTGCCACTTTTTACACACTAATGCATATTTTGTGTAATGTCAAGAAAAAAACCTTCGACAAATGATACCAAAGGTCAACAACTACCTGTAAAGCAGACAATTTGGGGGGTAGCGCTCCTATAGGAGGCATCTTTAGCTTGAGTTGATTTTCGTTCTGTTTTTAAGCGGTAAGTTTTTTCATCCGGGCGAGGGTTCCACCGACGTGAATAGATGTAAAACCCATGGATTTCATGATTCGCACAGCCTGTTTTGCTCTGGATCCGGAAGCACAGTAGATGATTTTGGAGGGTTCCTTGTCGCCGAGACGTTTGACGCTTTTCGATATTTTTTCCACGGGAACGTTCATCGCCCCGGAGAAGTGACCCGCGCGGAACTCGGCGACCGTTCTCACATCGATTACCATTGATTCGGGAAGAATCTCCTTGAGCTTTTCTGCACTTTTCCCCGAAAATATCATCTTCGAATAGCCATAGATGACAAGCCCGACAAGGGCAACGGCGCCGATAACCGTCGGACCGAGCAATCTCAATGCCGCGGCTATGGGTATGGACAGAGGGTACAAAAGTGCATTGCCGTTTGTCATCGGGGTCTATTTCGGGTTGTCCATACTCCTCAGTCTCGTTGGATTCCTGAAACTGGCGGTCAATGATTTTTTCTACCGAAATATACTCATATTCAGGATCGCAGGTTCTGCATACCTGC
>JAUVIY010000343.1 GCA_030592625.1 Spirochaeta sp.
CCTCCATTTCTTTCAGCCGATTCTGTATACCCTTGTAAAAAGCCGTATCGAAGAGCTTTTCAAGGAGTTCTTCCCGATCATCGCTGCCCGCAAGGAGAAGCCTGCGGAAATCCCCCTGGGGTATCATCACCACCTGCCGGAACTGACCGGCCTCCAGACCAAGGAGATTTTTCAGGTGTGTGTTCACATCGTTTTTCTTCTCAGCCAGCACCTCTTCATCCGAACCATCAGGATTCAGGCGTATCAGTAATTGAGTTTCATCGGAAGTGGTAACCCCTTCCCCCCTTTTCTTAGGCCTGTCGTACTTGAGAGTTCGCCGGACGCGGTATGAATCCGCGCCCAGTCCGAAACGGAACTCGATAATCGGTTCCACACCATCAGCGATATAATCACTTTTCAGATGACCTTCCCGGCCCGCGGGAGTTGCGGCATACAGGGCGTAGCACATCGCGTCGAAAAGAAAGGATTTTCCCTGCCCTGTCGGACCGTGAATGAGGAACAGGGCCCTGTCATCCAGGGAGGCAAAATCGATGCGCTGAGTGCTGACGAAGGGACCGATTCCGGTTATCTCAAGAAACAGGGGCCTCATGTATCGGCCTCCGCAAGGAGGGACTCTGTCAGGAGGGACTCGGCCATGGTCCTGTCGTTCCCCTCTTCCCAACCGGCGCGATCCAGAAAGTCGGACAACACCGATTCCGGGGTTTCGATCGCCGAGGGGGATTGGGAATCGTCAGAAACGACGGCTTCCAGGGCGGTCTGACGAAGTTCCCTGAGATAGGGGAAGCGATCCCGAAGCCGCCCGATGAGGTTCATGTGGGACAGGGAGTCGGTAACTCTGGCGGAAACATAACTTTGCCTGCACCTGTCGTATTCGGGATTCCGGAGCAGATTTTCAAGACTGTCTTCCAGCACTTCCAAGGGCCTCAGGGGTGTGAGAGGATGAAAATTGACCTCTGGATAAAGTTGTGAAGAATCGAGAATTACCTCGAGGTATCCTTTCGGTCGAGCGGCTTCATCAAAGGCGTATGCCATGAGGGAGCCGGCATACCGAATAATCTCGTCTCCTGCCCTCTGGGTGCCATGGATGTGCCCCAGGGCGACATAGTCGAAACCTTCGAACAACTCGGACGGAATCGACTGGCTCCCGCCGACATAGAGTCTTTCACTCCCGGACTCGATGGAACCCGTAACGAACTCATGGGCCATCAGGACCGCAGATCGATTCGTGGTTCGGACGGTCCGAATCCTGTTCACGGCCGCCCGAACCAGAGAAATTTTATCGCCGCCGGGAATGTCATCGCCTTCATCACCGCCGGAGCCGATGCCGGTTAAAAATTGACGAAGAACGGCCGTTTCAACGAATGGAAGGGCAAATATATCGAACTCAACACCGTCTCGGGCCATGACGGTTACCGGATCCTCAAGCCTGAGGTAATCGGCTCTGATATGGACACCGATTTTTTCCCAGGCACCGGAGGCATATGCCATCCTGCCGGCCGAATCATGATTTCCGGGTATAGCAACCACGGTGATACCGGCATCAGCCAGCGATGTGAGAAAACTGTCGAACAACTTCACGGCATCCACCGGAGGAAATGCGCGGTCGTAAATATCTCCCGACAGAAGCACCGCATCGGGAGGATTCTCCCCTGCCCGGGTCATCACCTGATCAAGAAGGTGAACCTGATCCTCAATCAGGGATTCTCCGTGGAAGATGCGTCCCAGGTGAAGATCGGCCAGATGCAGGAATCGCGGCATTCAGGTTCTCTAGAGAATCCCGGGAATAACGGCTTTACGGTTTTCCGGATAATCGGAAAAATTCTGCCGATACCAGCGATGACCGGAGATGCCGCGGGGGAAGACATTGGCAAAGGTGAACAGAGCAAATGCCAGACCTGCCGGCGACCATGTGAGCAAGGCCCACCCGAACCACTGGATGATTTCGCCCAGATAATTCGGACAGGAGACCAAACGGAACATCCCTCCCCGGGGAATGATGTAACGGCCGGGGCCGGGTTTCTGGACCTGGATTCTCCGGTCCGAATCAACATGTACAATAAATCCTAAGAAAAACAGGATTGCTCCGGTGATGAACCGGGGATCGGCGAACCATGAAGGATCGGCGAGGGGCCGGATAGAAAACAGAAAAACTCCGTTAATGAACCCGTTGAGAAAATTGAAAAAAACGGCTGAGACAATCATGGTTACAGGGAAGGTTTTCCGACCGTGATGCATATTTGCCGGAAAAATGAAGGTTCGATATATATAATGAAATTCCCAGAACAGGAGGAATACCCAGCTCCAGCCGATGGAGTCCCGGAAGATCCATGCGGTAACGGCTATCGTCAATGCCGCGGGAATCTCCATCATCATCCATGCTATAAGTGAGTTCATTCTCGGCCCCCAGCCCTTCCTTGAGAATTTGCCGTACGGTGCACTGACGAAAAGAAGAAATGTGAACACCACAACGGATACGGAGAATTGAAAAATAAGGGCGATTTCATACGTTTGAGTCAGGGGCATAGCCATATATTAATAGCTTTAATACTTCTTGGCGAGTTTAAGGACGGCTTGAGCCAGATCCGGGTTGTCAAACTTCGAAGCCGCATCCTCAGGAGACAGTAAGCGACGTTTCCTTAATTTCTTTTCCGGCCAGTCATCAGCCAGACTGCTGATTTTTACCGGATAAATTTTCCACAGGATTCTACCTCCCCGATTAATAAGAAATTTTTTTGACTTTCCTGAAATCGTCCCTTTGACACCCGCCTCTTCCCAGGCTTCATTCAGGGCGACTTCCTTATTCGTTAAGTCTTCTTCAACCTGACCTTTTGGTATAATCCACCGCCCCGTTGTACTGGTGACGATAACGATTCTGTGTTTCTTGCCCGTACCCTTGTAGCAATAAGCCGCCACGATAATGTCCATCGGCCGTAATATACCCCATACTATGATTCAACGGGAATGAAAAATGACAGGTAAAGAAACCATCGCAGTCATCGATATCGGCTCCAGCGCAATCCGTCTCCTTATCGCTCAGGGCGGCACATCATCGGAATGGAACCTCCTGGACAGCGCCGAGCAGCCGCTTGCTCTGGGACGTGATGTTTTCCGCAAGGGATCCATCGACAGGCGAGCCATGAATCGGGCCGTTGAGATACTCAAAGGTTTTCAGGAACTGATGGCACCCTACAGCGTCGACCGCATCGTTGCTATCGGAACCAGTGCTTTGGAAGAATCGGAAAA
>JAUVIY010000251.1 GCA_030592625.1 Spirochaeta sp.
ATTGTCGATTTTGACAACACATCGGATGGGCTCATCGGCGTTCGTGCCGACGGGAGTGTTTTATCTCAAGCTATTGACTGTCATATAATTCAGGTATATTTTTTATACCGTGAAGGGTTTTGAGTTCGATCCACGCAAGAGTGCCGTGAACAAAGATAAACACGGTATTGATTTTGATGAGGCACAGGATCTCTGGAAAGATCCGGATCGTCTTATAATACCAGCGCGCAGTGATGAAGAGGAGCGATTCGCTATGTTGGCACGATATCAGAATAGAGTTTGGGCGGCGTTTTTTACTATGAGAGATGATTCCACTCGGATTATATCTGTGAGAAGAGCGAGAAAAGCTGAAGAGGCGCTTTATGAAAGCTGAAGATCTGGATAAAATTTTTGATGATGGTGAAATCGATATTCAAGACTTTACGGATCTCTCCAGGGCCTTTAGACCTGGCCAGAAGCAGAAACGGGTGAATGTGGATTTCCCTGAGTGGATGGTCCAACGACTTGATAAGGAATCTAACCGCCTTGGTATCCCACGGCAGTCACTTATCAAAGTGTGGATTGCTGAGCGCCTTGAGTCTTCGAAATCTTCTCGCTCATAGGTTCCAAACAATCCGGAAATCCAAACGAAACAGGCCCTGAGTAAAAAATACCGAAACCTTTTATCAACGGGTGTCCGGATGGTGTGCTCCCTATCTCTGGAGGAGTGAATTTCGAAATGTTCTTGCTCTCTATTTAAGAAAAGGTTTGATATCTATCGAAGATACCTTCGCAGCTATGGAGAATGCTGAATTGTTAATGGAGGGGAATGAATTTTACATCACCTCCCGGCAAATCCTGACACTGGTGAATGAAAGCAGGTGTTCCCCTTACGATTGTGAATTTGTCGCTTTGGCACAGCAGCTCAATGTGAAATTTGTCACAGAGGATAAAAAAATCATTTCGGATTTTCAGGAAACGGCGGTGGATATTGATAGCTTTCTTTCTCAGTACTCTTAATTGTTCTTAAGGGTGTAAAATGCGATTGACAACCGCAATATGCACCCCCTAATATTCAGAGTATGAAATCTCTGATTAAAAGGGAAATTACTGCTTTTATCACTGAAGCGTTCCAACAGTTTCCCGTTCTCACAATTACAGGACCTCGTCAGAGTGGGAAAACAACACTGGCCAGGATGGCCTTCCCAAACCTTTCCTATGTCAACCTGGAAAATCTCGAAACGAGAGAGTTCGCCCGGGAAGATCCCCTGGCTTTCCTGAAGACTGTTCCAAATGGCGCAATACTGGACGAAATCCAATACGTTCCTGAGTTGAGTTCCTACATTCAGGAGAAGGTGGATAAAGAGGAGAAAAACGGCCAGTTTGTTCTCACCGGCAGCCAGCAATTCAATATGTTGCAGACTGTTTCTCAATCCCTGGCCGGTAGGACTGCAATTGTGAGATTGCTGCCTTTCTCTTTAAAAGAATTGGCAGGGAAGTATACCCGGATCGGTAATAGTACCGATGATTTTCTGTTTCGCGGATTCTTTCCCCGATTGTACGATCAGAGTATCGATCCGGAATTGGGATTGGGCAGCTACATACAAACATATATTGAACGGGATTTAAGACAACTCTCTCAGATTCATAATCTATCGCTGTTTCAGAAGTTTTTGAAACTCTGTGCCGGCCGAGTGGGACAGATTCTGAATTACTCCAATTTAGCTGACGATGTTGGTATAAATCACAAGACGGTATCTGAATGGATTTCTTTATTGGAAGCCAGCTACATTCTCTTCAGGCTTCCCCCATACTACGCAAATATAAACAAGCGGTTGATTAAAGCACCCAAGTTGTACTTCTACGATGTCGGTTTAGCTGCCAATCTTCTGGGTGTTGAGGAATCCCGACAAATAGACACCCATCCTCTCAGGGGCGCCCTTTTTGAGAATATGATTGTCGCCGAGCTGCTTAAATATCGATTCAATCGAGGTAAATCAAATAATCTGAACTATTTCCGGGATGCAAAGGGTCATGAAGTAGATCTGTTATTTAATCTGGCCAATAAAATTGTACCGATGGAAATCAAATCCGCCGGTACCTTCAGAAATGACTTTTTCAAAGGATTGAATTATTTCCACGAACAGATTCAACCCTCCGATATAAAAATTGTCATCATCGATGGTGATCGTCACGAAGAGCGGAGTAGGGGCTGGGTAACCAATAAATCGAGATTTACCGAGTTACTTCATATCTCTTGATTCGATGCCATTTTGATGCCATAATGACATATGGCCGCACTGAATATAAAGAGTATACCTGAAGACCTGTACCGGGAGCTTAAGAATGCCGCGAAAACACATCACCGCAGCATTAACAGTGAAGTGATTGCAATCCTTGAACCTGTACTGATGCATACAAAGATTACACAGGACCAGCATCTGAAAAATGCCAGAAATATCAGATCCAGAACTGAACAGGGTATAATTTCCATACAGGATATCAGGAACGCAATTCATGAAGGACGGCCATGATTCCCTGCATTGTCGTCGATACAAATATTATTTCATATTTTTATCTGAACACTCCTTATACAGAAAAAGCTGAAGCCTTATTTCAACGGGTGTCCGGATGGTGTGCTCCCTATCTCTGGAGGAGTGAATTTCGAAATGTACTTGCTCTCTATCTGAGAAATGAATTGATATCTATCGAAGATACGTTCACAGCAATGGAGAACGCTGAACTGCTAATGGAAGGGAATGAATTTTACATCACCTCCCGGCATATTCTGATGCTGGTTAATGAAAGCAGATGTTCCGCTTACGATTGTGAATTTGTCGCTTTAGCGCAGCAGCTCAATGTAAAATTTGTCACTGAAGATAAACAAATCATTTTGGATTTTCCGGAAACAGCGATGGATATTGATACCTTTCTGAGCTATTCATCTGAGATCTGAACCGATTGCCGGATCTGTATAAACCTCCACCACATCCATCCCCCGGGTCATGGCTACATAAATCAGATTCCGCCAGAGCCTCTCCTGATAAGCCGGATCAATCTCCCTCGCCGGGGGGAGTTCGGGGAGATACATCAGAACGACAGGGAAATCCAGTCCTTTGGACGAATGCAGCGTCGAGAGGCGCACGACACCTCGGTCGGTAAAGGAAAATTCGTCGCCCCGGACAACCGCTGACTTCAGGCCGGCGGCGGAGAGCTTTTCGGCCATCATCGGTATATGAGCGGTTCGCGAACAGAGGATTCCCACGGCCTCGGGGTCGTATCCCAGGTCGGTGACATACATCCGGGCTTTGGCCGCCAGGAGGTCAGCAAGAATCTCCGGATTATCCCCCTGATGGATCTCGGGATCGGGACCTTCACGGAAGGGGTAGGATTCGGGGCCGGGATTTTCACCTGTGGCCAGCCCCCTGCGGCGGTAGTTCTCGGCCAGATCGTGGATGGGGATGGTGTTCCGGTGGTTGGTTTTCAAGAGGCGGATATGTTTCTGCTTCAGTTCCAATCCGGCCCGGCGGTAGGGGTTGATGAACCCGTAGATGGACTGACCGGTGTCCCCGGCCATGATGAGGGAGCGACCGGCGAGCAGTTTCAGGCACATGAGCTCCACGGCCGCCATGTCCTGGCTCTCATCGACAAAAAGGCTCTCGTGGGTGATGAGCTTGGAGGGTTCGGTTTTGAGCCAATGGAGGAGGCGCAGCCGGGCGAAATGCTTGGAAAAACAACCTTTGGTGACCATCCTCTCGGCCAGAGTCTCACGGATGGCCCAGACTCTTTCCCGCTCCTTGAGGTTCAGCGGGGGTTTGAGGCCCTGCCGGGGGACGGCGGCCTCCAGATATTCCTCTTTGCCGATGTTCAGGCCGAAAAGGAACTCCTCAATTTCGATCCAGAGCTCCCCGTCGGAGAGGATACTGGTGTTGTTGACCTCCGGAACCCAGTTTTGAAGGAGTTGATAATCCACCTTGTGGCCGGGCTCTTTGATTTTAAGTTTCTTCCAGAAGAAGGTTTCCGAGGATTCGAGTTCGGCGGTTTTAATGGTACCTGAGGCCATGAGGCCGGCCAGGTAGCGGTCGTACTTCACCAGGGTGTTGGTGAATGTCACAAGGGAGGTCTGGTTGGGCCTGGTCGTTCGCTGCGCGAACTGCTCGGCCATGCATCCTGGCTGACCAAGGCCGAGTTCCGGGGTCTTGTTTTTAAGGGTGCGGGCGAGGGCCTCCAGGAGCACCAGGGTTTTCCCGGTGCCGGCGCCGCCGGTGATGAGCATGTCTTTGTCCGCGGAAAATCCGTCCAGGGCCTCCCGCTGTTCGGGTGTGAGGCGCACCAGGTGCTTTTCGAAATCCCGGCGGGTCCGGGCGGTGAGGCTGAACCGGGAGAGTCCGTCGATATAGCGGCGGTAATCGCTGCCGTCGATTTCGGTTCGGAGGCGGCGGATCTCGGCCTGGAGCTGTGCCTTTGAGTCGGGGGAGGCAGGAGGCGC
>JAUVIY010000378.1 GCA_030592625.1 Spirochaeta sp.
CGGGAATTCCCTGATCCTGACCGGTGCGCTCATGAGCCTGGCCAATCCATATTGGATTATCTGGTGGGCCACCATCGGTCTGGGTTATGTCTTGAGTTCCGGGAAACTGGGATTCCCCGGGATTCTGGCTTTTTTCATCGGTCATATTCTTGCTGATCTCGTCTGGTACGCTTTCGTCTCTCTGGCGATTCACAAGGGTCGGGACATCCTTCCCGATCGTGTTTATCGGTGGCTCATCGCAATCTGTGCCATGTTTCTGCTGGGATATGCCGGTTATCTGCTATACAACGGCATAACTCGAATAATCTGACCTGTACACAAATGTAGACACTTCTTTATTTCAAAAAAATTGACCTTAAACACAAGTCTCAATACCAAAAAGCTTTATCCGGAAAACAGCAAACTCTGAAATGTTGGCATGGTTCTTTCATGTTGTTGTGGTTTACCAGGAGGTAAAAATGAAAATCACGGTTGTCGGCTGCGGTAATGCTTTTTCCGATGACAACTTCAATCAGAGTTACTTGCTGGAAGAAAGCGGGAGGAAACTGCTCATCGACTGCGGTTATCAGGTGCCGCTGGCCCTCAAGGTGAACCGGATTGATTTCCGGAAAATCAACGATATCTATGTTTCACATCTGCACGCGGACCATATCGGCGGACTGGAATATTTTGCCTTCCAGAGATACGACTGGGTCGGGAAGCCTCGCCTGGCCCCGGTCGGCGCACCAAGGCTTATCGGCAACAAGGAACTGCTCAAAAATCTCTGGGTAAAATCACTCAGAGGCGGCCTTGAGTCCATGGAGGGGTTCGTCAGTACAATTAATACATTCTTTCACGTTCAACCCGTAGAACCCAACCAACCCTTCGAATGGCAGGGCTGGACCGTCAGCCTGATCCAGCAGATCCACATCATGAGCGGTTCGGTGATTATGCCGAGCTTCGGTATCATTATCGAAAAATCCGGCCATAAATCGGTGTACTTCGTCACCGACAGCCAGCATTGCTCGCCCAGGCAGATCGAGGACTTCTACAAAAAGGCCGATATCATTTTCCAGGATGCGGAATTCATCGGCATCGACACCAGTAAACCCGAAAGTCCCGAACATGCCCGGTTCAAATTCGGTTCCGGCGTCCATGCGAACTACGCTCAGCTTGCCGGCTATCCGTCGGCCAATTCCACCAAACTGGGGGATGATATCAAGGCCAAGATGTGGCTGAGTCATTATCAGGACTTCGTGCCCAAGGGAATCGACATGTACGGCAACCCGATAGACTGGGACAGGGAAATCGAAAAAGACGGTTTCGCCGGCCGGGTGAAGATGGGGCAGACCTTCGAGGTGTAGCCGCGTCCGGATGGGGGTTGCGTGGGTACATTATCTCATACATTTTAAAGGTATCGTTGTCCGGAACAAACCGCGATACGGATCGAATCCTGGAACAGGTGTTACAAGCGGCATCAGAACTTGATTATTGGATTCTCTGGACTTACTGCAGAGATAGTTTTGCTCTGACACCCGAATCCCTTAAGCTGATTATTTCCAGGACAACAAGGCTCCAGAAATCCGGATGCATAGGAATGGCCATGACCATATCAAATACGATGATTTCTTATTATGCAAAACAGATAGAAAAGAACGCGGAGTTGACCCGCCGCGTCGAACCAGTATTCACCAACAGTCTACGTCATCTGCCCGACGATACCCAAGGGATGCTTCGCGGTCGGGTCTAACGAAATGCTAGACGTCCGGGTTCTTCAGTGGTCAGTTGAAGCTGAACGGGTAAACAGAAGACGG
Organism: Spirochaeta sp.; assembly: GCA_030592625.1. GTDB lineage: Bacteria > Spirochaetota > Spirochaetia > DSM-2461 > DSM-2461 > UBA2779. Next base: position 1,794 of record JAUVIY010000378.1, read on the forward strand.
AATACTTCCTCCACTGAGTTGTAGTCTAGGCCCGGAAATGCTGTCCGGTCGATCATTTCTTCGGCTATTTGCGAGAACCGCTTGCCTCGGTTCATCTCCACTTGCACCATTTCTCTGGAGATACCTTTCAAAGCCTCCAGGTCCATTGATGAAATCAAGATTTTTATTAATGAACTGGCCGAAATTGAGTGATATCGGAAATTCTATTTTACCTTATGAATATCGTTTTCCTGGGAAAATCCCGTTGGCCTGTATGTTATGCCAAAAACTGATATACGCTCATGAGAGTTCCAAGAACGATAAAAATAGTTGTGAGAAACGTAAACATCTGGCTGAAACGCCTGTCCTGTTGTTGAATGAGTTTCTCCAACAGATTCCCCTGGTGTTTAATTCCTTCTTCCACCTGCACAATGACTTTCAGCTCTTCAGCCTTCATGTTGTCTCCCATTTCCGCCTCCAATCTAACGTATTGATACCTCAAAGAACAAGCTGAGAGAGGCATCTGCTTCACTAATCACAGGAAGAACCACAGGAAGCCTGGACAATACGAGATTGCACTTCCCCTACCCTACTCTCTTTCGATAAGCACTGGGACTCAACCCCATCGCCTTACGGAACTGCCTTGCGAAGTAATTGGCATCATCGAACCCGGTCCGGCCGGCGATTTCGGTGACACTCAGATCGGTGGTCCGCAGGAAGTCACCGGCTCGACGGATCCGGAGGCGCAGATGATAGGCCAGCGGCGGCAGACCCACGGCTCTGCGGAAGGCCCGGTTCAGGGTTGAGGCCGACAGATCGGTGAGGTCGGTCAGCTCCTTCAGGGTGACCGATTCGTCCGGATGATGCTCCAGAAAACCGATGGCCGCACCGATCCGGAACAGGCGGCGCGCACCCGGGTGCTGGGCCCCGGAGTACCACCTGGACAGCTCCCCCACCAGCTGCATGAAATGC
>JAUVIY010000335.1 GCA_030592625.1 Spirochaeta sp.
CCCGGCAAGAGAGAAAAGAAACACATAAGAGGCCAGCGTTCCATTGATCAGCCCCTGCCCCAGTATCTTGAGAAGAAGGACCAGAAGAAGATCGACCGGCTTCAGAAAGCGCAATCCCACCAGAAGCGGCAAATTGGCCAGTCCCAGTCGGAAAAAGGGAAGAGGTTTGGGAATCAGGTATTCCACTGCCGAAAGAAACAGGCAGAGTGCCCCGAGAAAAGAGGTAATCTCACGCCGATCGCGAATTTCAGAACGCACCGGAATCCACCTCCCCCCCTGCAGAACTGTCCGGATCCACGGCGATTACCCTGACAAAGACCCTGTTCGGCAGACATGCGATCCATCCCGAAGGACCCGAGACATGGCCCATGGCGATGCAGGTTTTGTCCCGGCAGTCCGAATCGGAGATAAAAACCTCACCGCCCGACACTTCCACCCGGGTAGTTCCGACGGGTCCCTCCAGATCGAGATAACCATCCCGGGACAGGGGCATAATGTAGAGTTCTCCCGATGCCTCGATTTCCGCCCTTAGCTCCCCGTCCCGTCCGGCCGACGACCAGAACACCGATCCGGCAACAACAGCCAGAGAGATGATGATAATGAAATAATCCAGAATGCGCAGATGAGGCATGGGGCGCTATTCTATCCTGCGGAACGGATCTTTCTCCAGTCCGGAAAAAAAAGAATTTATTTGTAAAGGTGACGGTTTTTTCATCAAAATGGGTGTAATATCTGGAAGCGGCGAGAGGAAGACCCCTACCCGCCGGGAGGTTATTACATGAAGAAACTGATTATTCTGCTCGTACTTTGCGCTGCCGTTACCGGCTTCGCAGCAGCCGGTGGACTGACATTCCAGCTTGGTGCCGGTTATCATTCGTCCTATATCGGAGAAATCCCGGACCAGGGCAATATTATCGACGAAGTCAAAGCTATGCCCTTGGGTGTAGGAGGTTATGCCGGACTGGGATATGGCTTCGGAGACAAGAAAATGCTGTCTATCGGTGCCGAATTCGCCCCCAGCTGGGATTTTTCACTGAATCCAACAGGAGTTTCCAACTTCAACTATCAGGGACGGGGATTTGTGAAATTCAAACCTGCGGGAATGCTCACCGCCACCGGCTTTTTCGGATATGCCGGTAACCTGATCAGCGCGAAGGATCTGGACAGCTTCAGTTCTTTCAATCCGGTTTTCGGTGCCCGAATCACCGTGCTCTTCCTCTATGCGGAATACGCAGCCGTTTTGACCAGTGATTGGGATAATCTTGCCAAACACGAAATCGGACTCGGATTCGCCTTTTTCAAATAAAAAGCGATTTACAACTCTGACAGAACCCCGATGAACTGGTTTCTTCGGGGTTTTTTGTTGACCAAAAGACTTGGATTTCTAAACATCTTTCGATATATTGGGAAAACTTATTATTACGGAGATAAACATGAAAAGAACAATCCTGATCGCCCTCGTCGCGGTCGCACTGACAGGAGTCGCCGGGGCCGGTGGTCTCGATATGCATTTCGGACTGGGATATCAGGCTCAGTTCTTCGGTGACTATTCCGAAATGAACACAGAATTTACAGCCGATACCGGCTGGATGCCCTACGGTATCGGCGCCTATGGCGGTATCGGTTACGGATTCGGCGCCCGGCAAGTGGTGAGCATCGGCGTAGAGCCGGCAATAGCTATGGGCGTGAATTTCACAAACAATATCGCTCTGGCCAATATCATTGTACAGGGACGGGGTTATTTAAAATTCAAGCCGGCCAATGCAATTACACTCACCGGTTTCGGTGGTGTCTCTTATGATACGTACGGCGCCCTTTCCGGCGGCCAGAAGTATTCCAAAGCCTTTCTGGCCCCCATGGCGGGAGCCCGAGTCACACTGCTCTTCCTCTATGCCCAGTACGACGTCACCTTCTACGAGGCACCGCTCCCCTTGCGCCACAGCTTCGGCGCAGGATTCGCGTTCAAAAAGTAAAAGCGGACTGACGCAAAAACCCCGGGGATTATTCTCCGGGTTTTTTTCGGCCGGATTTCAACAGGATGCCGGAGGTGGAATCCCGTTCAATAAGGACTGTATCGATAATGCGATGATCACTCGCACCTTCTCGGCGGGTAACTTTGTCGATGAGCAGAGCCGCGGCCCCGGCACCGAGTTCCGCCGGATTGACATCCACCGACGTCAGGGTAGGAGTTTGGTAGCGTCCGCGAAGGGTATTGTTGAATCCAACAACCGCTATATCATCAAGACCGACCTCCAGGAGAGCGTCGATGACACCGAAGGCAATATAGTCGTCGGTGGTAACGACGGCATCGGGTCTCCGCTCAGTGAGTAGGGCCTGCATCGTGGCCTTGCCTCCCGATTCGCTGAAATCAGGACCGAAGCCTATCAGCCCGGAATCCTCTTTTAATCCACGGATACTCAGGGCCTGTTTGTAACCGCTGAGCCTGTCCCTGGTGACACTGAAATCTTCCGGGCCTCCGACAAACGCCATGGATCGGCTGCCTCGGTCTATCAGCAGATTCACCACATCGTAAACTGCATGAAAGTTATCGTTATCAACCCATAATGTGGAATCTGCTTTATCGGGTCGACCAACGACGACAAATGGAAATTCTTTTTTCCTCAAATACGCCATGCATCGGTCGTTTTTCCGGCTGGTCAGAAGAATGATGCCGTCGACCCAGCGGCTCTTGATGTAATTCCGGATAAATCCGACTTCCTCATCCTCGTTGTTCGAGAAAGAGAACATGATGTTGTATCCCCGGGACTGAGCCTCGACGCCGATACCTCTCATGGCTTCGATAAAAAACGGATTCACAAAGAGATTTTCACTGGAATTTGGCAGAATGAGTCCCAGGTTGCCTGTTGAGGACTTTGCCAGACCCCGGGCCAGGGCGTTGGGGAAATATCCGAGGCGTTCCATGGTTTCCCGGACACGGCTCTTGGTTTCATCGCTGATTCTGGGATTATCATGGACTACCCGGGATACGGTAGAAGCTGAAACTCCGGATTCTCGAGCAACATCAGTAATAGTTATGCGCATATTTCCTCAAATATTCAGCTTTTTGCATTGATTTGTGCAAATTTCAAAGCAAGCGTTTGCACACATTCTCTGTGCATACCATCATTATGTCAAGGAAATCTTAAGTAAATCTCAACTTACCCCTATTTTATTGAATTTATGGGAATAATATGTGAAACCGCTTGCACAATTTTTATTGACCCATTATCCTCATCTTGCAGCGGATAGGGCATGGTTCTATTTCGTGTACCAGCCCGATATTCCCATTTCATGTCAACAGACGAACAAAACAGGAGGTTTTGCATGAAGAGGATCACTTTGATCCTGATCGCACTTTCATTGGTGTTAACCATCGTCATCACCG
>JAUVIY010000132.1 GCA_030592625.1 Spirochaeta sp.
AGAAGGATGATATCGGCTTCTTTTCCCGGTGTCAGGCTGCCGCAGACATCATCAATACCCAGAGCCTCAGCTCCGAAGATGGTGGCCATCTGAAGAGCCTGGTAAGCGGAAACAACTGTAGGATCACCTGTGTTCCCTTTGTGGATAATTGCCGCCAGATGAAGTTCCTCAAACATATTGAGGTTGTTGTTACTGGAAGCCCCATCTGTTCCGAGTGCCGGATGTATTCCTTTCTTCAGCATGGCTGGGACAGGGGCGAATCCGTTCCCTATTTTCAGGTTACTGGTAGGGTTATGGACCGGAAAAACCTGATGTTTTTTTATAATATCCAGATCATTATCATTCACCTGTACACAATGAGCGGCATAGACCGGTTGTTCAAAGAGACCTGCCTGCTCCAGATATTCAACGGGTGAAATTCCATGTTTTTCATAGTTCTCTTCCGTTTCTTTTATACTCTCTGATACATGGGTGTGGATTATGGTATTATTTTTTTTTGGCAAATTCAATGGCCATTTGCAAAGATCCCGGGGTAAGCATATAAGCCGAGTGGGGTGCCGTATCAATACTTATTCTTCCATCTCTACCATGCCAGTCATTATGGAGTTTCTGCAGAACCGGAATTTTTGGTTCCATTGTTTTTTCATCTCCAAAAAAGGGTGCTCCGATTCTGGCGCGTATTCCGGCTTTTTCTACGGCTTTGCATGTTTGATCCTGAAAAAAATACATATCCGCAAAGGCGGTTACCCCTGACCTGATAAGCTCCGCAGCTCCCACAAGAGATGATGTATGGACATGCGATTCTGTCATTTTCTCTTCGATGGGCCAGATTTTCTTATTCAGCCATGTGAATAAATCAAGATCGTCGGCATAGTTTCGAAGAAGTACCATGCTGAGATGGCAGTGAGCGTTGACAAGGCCTGGCAGCACTATACTGTTACCGGCATCAATGACTCGGTCCGGGTTGAAGTCGGAAGGAGCATCCCCGACAGAGACAATCTTTCTGCCGTCAACAGCAACATCTCCCATTTGTACCCTGGGGAGATTGTTGTCCATGGCAATAATTACGCCTTTCGTTATCAATGTTTTCATAAGACATATTAACATTTAATCAGGGATATCGGACAATGAGAGTTCGATACCCCGCTTCACACCCCTCCCCGGCCTCGATACAATGCAGGAAAAATACGGAAACAACTCAATTTATAAGGAATCCAAAATGAACGACCAATCTCTCAAAACAGCCGCGAATCAGATTCGCATCCTTTCCGCTGCCATGGTGGAAAGGGCAAAATCCGGCCACCCCGGCGGCGCCATGGGCGGTGCCGAGTTTATCAACCTGCTTTACGCCGAATATCTGAACTTCGACCCCTCCGATCCCACCTGGTTCGAACGCGACCGTTTTTTCCTGGATCCCGGTCACATGTCCCCCATGCTCTACTCCACCCTGAGCCTGTACGGCTTTTACAGCAAGGATGAGATGAAGAGCTTCCGCCAGTGGGGCAGCCCCACTCCCGGACATCCCGAAGTGGATCCATCCCGGGGCGTTGAAAACACCTCCGGCCCTCTGGGCCAGGGCCATGTATTCGCCATCGGTTCGGCCATCGCCGACAAGTTCCTCACAAGCCGGTTCGGTGACTGGATGGCTCACAATCACTTCACCTTCATCTCCGACGGCGGCGTTCAGGAGGAAATTTCCCAGGGTGCCGGCCGTATCGCCGGCAAGCTGGGACTGGACAACCTGGTAATGTTCTACGACTCCAACGACATCCAGCTCTCCACAGTCACCGATGACGTTACTTCCGAAGACACCGCCGCCAAGTACTGCGCCTGGGGTTGGAATGTATTGGAAGTCAACGGCACTGATCTGGCCGCTCTCCGGGCCGCTCTCGATACCGCCATAGCTGAGAAGGACAAGCCGACAATCATCATCGGAAAAACCATCATGGGCCAGGGCGCCGTCGATGCTGGAGGCGCCTCCTTCGAGCGCAAGGTTTCCACCCACGGTCAGCCCCTGGGCGCTGCCGGTGCCGACTTCGCCGGAACCGTCACTAATCTGGGTGGAAATCCCGACGATCCCTTCGCCGATCTCCCGGGAGTGGCAGACCTTATGTCCGACATCATCAAGAGCAAGAAAAAAACCGCCGCCGCGAAGAAAGCCGCCAAGGCCGAGTGGGCCGCCGCTCATTCCGCAGACGCTGCAAAGCTGGCCGATTGGGCCGCCGGCAAGCTCCCCCGGCTCGATTTCTCCGAGGTGGAGCAGAAATCCGGTGTGGCTACCCGGGCCGCCTCCGCCACCGTTCTCGGCTGGCTGGCCGGCAAGCTGGATAACATGATTGTTTCCTCCGCCGATCTTTCCAACTCGGACAAGACCGACGGATTCCTGAAAGCTACCACCGCTTTAGCCAAGGGTAATTTCAGCGGCGCCTTCCTCCAATCCGGCGTATCCGAACTCACCATGGCTGCCATTCTCACCGGCCTCGCCCTTCATGGCGGCGTGATTCCCGCCGGCGGCACCTTCTTCGTCTTCTCGGACTATATGAAGCCCGCTGTCCGTATCGCCGCCCTGATGGAGAAACCCGTTATCTACATCTGGACCCACGACGCCTTCCGGGTCGGTGAAGACGGACCCACCCACCAGCCGGTAGAGCAGGAAGCCCAGATCAGGCTCCTTGAGAAGCTCAAGAACCATTCGGGCAAACCCTCCGTCCTGGTGTTACGCCCGGCCGACGCTGAGGAAACCACAGTAGCCTGGAAACTGGCCATTGAAAATAGAAATACTCCGACTGCCCTCATCCTGAGCCGACAGAATATCGTCGATCTTCCCGCCGTTTCCGGCGATCGCTACAAGGAAGCTCTTCAGGCCGCCCGTGGTGCCTATATCGTCGAGGACTGTGAGGGAACCCCGGATATCATCTTTGTCGCTTCCGGATCGGAAGTGTCCACAATGGTAGCCGGCGCCGCCCTGATCAGGGATAAGGGCAAGAAGGTCAGGATTGTCTCGGTACCTTCCGAGGGCCTGTTCCGCAGCCAGGACGTCACATATCAGGAAGCCGTTCTTCCTGTCGGCGTTCCCAAACTGGGTTTCACCGCCGGTCTGCCGGTAACACTCGAAGGCCTCACCGGGGCCGGCGGCCGGGTCTTCGGTCTGGATCATTTTGGTTATTCAGCACCCGCCGGGGTGCTGGATGAAAAACTCGGCTTTACCGCCGGGAACGTCCTGGCCGAAGCTGAGGCTTTACTGAAGGATTCGTAAATAAATGGCCGTCTCGCCGGAATGTGGAACGGCCTTTTCATCCACGGTTAACGTCGGCAGACTGGGGATTGTGTTTCATCATCATGTCTTCATGCCTGTGACTCAAGAATCCGGGTCGGGATCGCCTGTCGAAGGGATCAGATCGGGTTCTGCCGCCTTATAAAGATCAGCATCACACCTCCAGCCAGCATCATGGCGAGGCAAAGCACCTGCCCCATGGAAAGCTGGAACAATACAAAACCCAGATGAGCGTCAGGTTGTCGGGTATACTCGATAAAAAACCGCAGAAAGCCATAACCCATCAGGAACAGGGACAACATCGCCCCCCGGGTTCGGACCCGTTTCCGGAGGAACCACAGTACGAGAAAGAGGACAATCCCTTCGAAGAACGCCTCATAGAGCTGGGAGGGATGCCGCAGACCCGCTCCCGGCGCACCGGGAAACAGCATGCCGATGGATCGGGTGGTAATTCTGCCGTAGAGTTCTCCGTTAATGAAGTTGCCCACTCGGCCGAATGTATAACCCAGGGGTATACACGGAATGATAAGGTCTGCCATATCAAAGAAATCCAGTCTGTTTCGGCGCACGAAAACCCATGACCCCAGAATGACACCAATGAGCCCTCCGTGAAACGACATCCCTGAGATGCCGGTGAATCGGAATCCATCGGAGATATCGAAGGGCAGGATAATCTCCAGCGGATGATACCAGTAATAAGGAAGTTTGTAGAAGAGAACGTATCCCAGACGACCGCCGACAATAACACCGAGTATCATAGCCGTCATAAGCCCCTGAAGTTGTTCGGTGTTAATCTCGAATTGAGGTTCACGACGGATACGGTATACCGCCAGCATGTAAACAACAGAAAAGGCCACGAGATACATGAGTCCGTAGTACTGCAGTGAGAAACTGCCGATTGAAAAAATAACCGGGTCCATGCGTTCAGGAAGATGCTGCCACCAATGGGCGAAATTACTCATGTACTACCACTCCAGTACGGAATCAGGTGCTTCGGAAAGATCCGCAGCAATCCAATCGGCATCCTTCATGGCCTCGGCAACGTTCGTTGTGCAGAGTCCCAGAACCCGACAACCTGCCGCCAGCCCCGCGACCAGGCCGCTGGTAGAATCCTCCACCACCAGACAGTGTTTCGGCGGCAGGCCGATACGCCGGGCCGCCTCAATGAAAATATCGGGATGAGGTTTACGTCGTTCCACATCCAGACCATTCACCGTAGCATCGAAACTATCGGAAGGAAGACCGATTTCCCTGAGAGTATCGATCATCTTGCCTTTGTCGGAACTGGTTGCCAAAGCGGTTTTCAGGCCGGCACCGCGGCATTTCATGACAAATGAATTCGCCCCCGGCAACTCGTTCAATCGATCGATTACAATATCACCGTATATCTGGTAAGTTCGGGCCTTATCCCTCTCCATATCGATGGCAAAACCGTGCTGTTTCGCAACATTTCCCAGATAGCTGTTCTCACCAGTGCCAACCCAGGGAAGAAAATCATCCGGAGTTGCTTTCACACCGTGCTCGGCAAACATGCGGATAGCCGCTTCGCAAATAAAGGGCTCAGAATCGGCCAGAACGCCGTCCATGTCGAATATCACACCTTGTATCATGATGGCAGTATAATGAATCACATCCTGTAGATGCTATAAGTGCCCACGAACCTGACGGAGATACGATTCCGGGCAGCCCCGCTCATGGTATTCAACGGTATTCAATTGTAAGTTCGTAAACTGATATCCGGGACACCACACTAAGCCAATTGCTGGCCATCAACCCCGAATAAACAGTTCCGACCGTTGTGCTTGGCCAGATAAGCCCGGGTGTCCGCCGCCTTGAACAGTGATTCCATCGACCTGAGGCGATTCTCGGAATTATGAGCCAGACCGGCACTCACCTTCAGGGTGATATTCCTTTCTATCGATAGAGAATTGAATTCCCTTATCAGATAATCCCTGATTCTGTTGGTGGTAAAATCTTTCAGCTGCAGGGTAACGAAGAGCCGGATAATACGGCTGAATTCCCGGTCGGTTTCAGTGAAAATCTTGTTGTAGAGTATCTTATCTACGATCGCTTCACTGATATCCTCGATGATTTGCTCCGCACGGATTTTATGCCCGGATATGGATTCACCATTCTGCATACGATAATGCTTCCAGATGTCAATAACATGAGCCTTGGGACCCATATTGGATTTCTCGACATATTCGGTACGTGATGCCTGACGACTGCCGATATCCGGACGCATCAGGCGATGAAGGAAGGATATGAGGTTGATTTCCATACCCTCGCCCTCATTTCTATCGTCAAAGAAGAAACTTACCACCAGCGGTCGCTCGGTGATGTTCCTGAAGACTTCTATCGATTTTTTCTCAAATGCATCCTTTTCGATACCGCTGACGAAAAAGCAGAACTCATCTCCTCCGAACCGACCCGGGGCGGCATCCGGTTCGATGGCTTCGGCTGAATCAATCAAACGGTTGGCGAGGGAAATGAGGAGTTTGTCACCAAAATCATGACTCACCGCATCGTTGTAAATCTTGAAGTTATCCATGTCGAGAAAGATAAGCCCGAGCTTCATTCCCGGTTTGGAAAATGACTCGATAAGCAGTGATTTGAAATGTTGGCGGTTGTAGAGACCGGTGAGATTGTCACGACGCCCCCTCATATAAGCCAGACCCGATTCCAGGTTGGCGCTGAAAGCCTGAAACAGATCGAAGAATCGCGTTAATCGCTCCATGACGCGTCGACTCAGCTTGAGAAGAAGGTCGACATTATCGACATCACCCCTGACAGGCAAACGTCTGGAAATGCTCGCATATGCAGCCTTGGGGTTGGCTGTCAGGCATTCGGTCACCACGAAAAACAGATAGTCCTTGAGATCAATAATTCCAAGGATGAGAGCCTCTTCGTTGACAACGGTCCATACATCGGTGCCCATCAGATACTGATTCGGACTCTCAGGGTTCAGGGGATGGTTCCCGGTTCGCGGAAGATCAAAATAGAGTAAAACCCGTCCACCTGGTATTTCCCGGATCGGAAATAACAGCATCTGCCGTTTGAGAATCTTTGCCGGTGTCAGTGGGTTATCCAGTAATTTGTAGGATTTTACGCTTAAGTCGCTTCGGGAAAAAAGAACAAGCATATGAGTGAGATCTTTGTCTTCCGAAAAAATACTCACCTCAGAGACGCCAAAGAATTTCTTGAGAACTACCAGGGAATCTGAAACGATGTGATGCAGATTCTCGCCGTAATCCAGAGCGCGCAAACGCAGCGAATCCAGAAAATATCGCCATCTCAGATTCTGGAGGGCCTCTTCCCTGCGAATGACGGGCATGATGACATCAATGAGTTTCCCCACGGATTCGATGAACAGCTTCACGAACTGGTGGGTGAGCATATTCTGCCTGGGATCCACGTTTCCGGCGCTGCGACTCACCATATGAAGACTTAAGTATGACGAATCACCGGCGGATTCGGCAGCTCTGAGGGCGACTTCATTCACAGTGAATTCAAAACTGCCGGATTTGGCAGGAGAAAAACGCTTCTCCATCCGGTCGAAACGTGAAGAGGCAATGCCATTTACCGAAAAATCCACTCTCAGGCTGCCTGATGCGATTAATCCCTCGTCCCCGGCCGCATCGATGCTCACCTCGCAGCTTTCCATATCGAAGAGGCGCCAGGTATAAACCAGGAGATGTTCGACGATTTCGAAGAACCTCCGGCTCCGATTCTTCTCGTTTTTCCACATCGTACTGTCGGCATTGAACGACGAGATGATGTGGAAGTAATTCTGCATCTTCTCCTGTTGAATAACCTGAAGTTTGTGATCAATCAGACTGATCAGCTCGGGACTCGGCGTATCATTGAAGCGTATGGCAATGATATTGAC
>JAUVIY010000186.1 GCA_030592625.1 Spirochaeta sp.
AACTAAAGCGGCAAAGAGATGACGGTTGAAATGGAACCTCGTTTCACCCAGAGAAACGCCCAGGGCAAAAGCCGCCAGGGGCGGGGCAGCATTCCCGCCGAACTCCAAGGTGGTCAGCAGGGAATCCGGCACCGGAATACTCAAGAAACGAAAGGCGAATCCGAGGATAATGGCCCAGAGCATGGGTGACTTCAGCGTTTCATTACTTCCCCGGAGATTTAAACCGCCGGTAATAATGAGAATGCCGAGGGAAAAGATAAATATGGTCTGGATCTGATCGTAAATGACAATAAGATTCATGGCAGCTAATCCGCCCCAGAGCTTCATCAGTGGAATCCCCAGGAATCCCGAATTCATGAATATCACCGGGGGGATGAATTGGCCGGCCTCTATCCCGGCAATTCTCGCATATCCATAGGACAGCAGAAGCAGAACAGCCACGATGAATGTGGCAATCCCGGCCAGATTCAGTACCTGAACTGCCCTGATATCGCTGGTATACAGGGCGTGGAAGATGAGCATGGGCATCAGGAAATCCACGATCACCTTTATCAGGGTATCCTGGGACAGATGGTAGATCCGGGTCAGCAAAAAACCGCCGCCGGCAATCAACAGGATGGGGAGAAGCTGTAAAAAGGACTGTAGAATCATGGGAGTCAGTATATTGGATGATCGTCGCCCGAGGTCAATCCTGATTCTGGGAAGTTACCGATAAATGATCAACTATCGATTATGATGGGCTCAACATCCTGAGGGCGGCATTCTCATCGGTAATCAAGGAACTGACAATCTTGCCTTTAACGGCTCCCAGGATCGCCTCGGCTTTCTCGGCGCCACAGGCAATTCCAATAACCTCCGGTATCGCCTTCAGATGATCAATCTCGATTCCCACGACCCTTTCATTCTGAGGAATGTCCAGAAATTCGCCTTTATTGTCATAATGCAGGCCGCAGATATGCCCGATGCCACCCTCAGATTGAATGGATTCGGCCTCTGCGGTATCCAGGAAACCTTCCCGTACCATGGAACTGTATTCCGGTTTGTCGGAGCTCAATCCAACCAGAGCCAGATTGAGAGCGTTCATTCGGCTCATGGTTTCCGCTATGGGATGCTCCTGGATGAGGAGTTTTTTCAGTTCGGGATTCTTTACAATCACCGGAGCTTGGATCAACCGACAGCTGCCGTTCAGCTTCTGAGCCAGATTTCCGGCCAGTTCGAATCCGTCGAACGCGGAATTGGCCATACCGAGGCTGCCCGTCAACTGGATGACTTCGACATCCACGACACTTTGGGCCGGGAGGGCTTTAACCACCTGATAGAGACTGCTGCCCCAGGATAATCCGATCTTCAATCGATCCTTCAGCCTGGTTTGCAACAGACCCGCGGCTGCGGCCCCTGCCACAGCAAGGGTTGTATTACGGTCATAACCGGATGGGACAACAATTACCGAATCAATATCGAAACTCTTTCTCAACCTGTCCGCCAGGGCATTCACCAGTGAGGAGTCACTTTCCTGAATTCGGATTTCAACGATTTTTTCCTCATGACACCGTTTCAGAAGGTTCGAAACACTGGGACGTGAGATATTGAAATGGCGGGCGATTTCCTGCTGAGAGAGCCCGTCAATATAGTACTTTCTGGCAATATCGATTAGAAAGTTGCGGTCTTTGTTAATCACCTGTTCATTCCCGGCATGCTCACTTTCGGAGGAAGATGGAGACATCTTCCAAGACTATCCGCCGCGGCTTCCATATTGGATTTCAGGAGGCTTCCTACACCACTCGTGAGTTTCCTGACAACTTTATTTTTCATTTTAACGGTGGCCGGCATATCGATATCAAAGGCCGTATTTACCTGTTTGATTTCTTCGATGATTTCAGCGTTCTTCAGGTAAGCTTTTGTAGGGATGCATCCGCGGTTCAGGCAGGCCCCCCCCAGGGTATCCTGCTCAACGAGGGCAACCCCGGCACCCAACTGTGCCGCCTTGATTGCTGCAACATAACCGGCCGGTCCGCCTCCGATGACAATGAAGCTGTATTCGCCATTTTCAGATTTCACCATATTGTCCTTCATCATGCCGGGATGGCCAGGGGATTTTCAAGAAGTTCCCGAATCCGGCTGAAAAAGACGGACGCTTCGGCACCATCGACGATACGATGATCGAAGGTGATGCTGAGGCCCATAACCTTGCTGACACAAACCTGACCGTCCACGAGCTTTAATTTCTCATCAATGGCACAAACACCGAGAATGGCCGCTTGAGGCTGGTTGATAATTGGAGTGAATGAGGAAATCCCGTACATTCCGATGTTACTGACCGTGAAGGTCCCGCCCTCCATATCCTCCTGAGCCAATGTTCCATCCCTGCACTTTCGGGCGATTTCGGCAGCTTCGCGTGAGAGCTGCCGTAAGGTCAGGGTGTTGGCATTCCTGACAACCGGAACGAGGAGACCCTTGTCCGTAGCAACAGCCATATTGAGGTTTATGGAAGATTTGCAAATGAGGTTTTCACCATCCAGAACGGAGTTCATCCGTGGATTTTCCTCCAACGCCAACGCGGTGGCTTTCAGGACGAAGTCATTGATGGTGATTTTTCCTTCAGGTGTTTCATTCAGTTGTTTCCGTTTCCTGAGCATCTCGGTGACATCGGCTTGAGTATCCATGGAAACCACAGGAATCTCGGTATGGCTCTGGAGCATCCTCTTCCCTGTAATTTTCTGAATTTTCGTCAGAGGGACGCGTTTGTCTGCTACCGGTTCTTCCTTGACGGCAAAACCGCTGCCCTGCACTCCTGTCAGGTCAATTCCTTCCGATTGTGCTATACGCCGGGCCAATGGTGTTGCTTCAGTCCGGTTGAATGATAGGGCGTCAGCTTCTTTGATTTCACCGAACCGGCCTGACGGCTGAATCCGATCCAGAGTAATATCCCGTTCCGCAGCAACCCGTCTGGCCGCAGGAGTGGCTTTCACCTTACCGGCAGAAACATCAGCCGGCGCCGCGACAGTCGACGCCGCGACAGTCGACGCTGCCGGTAGTTGATCTTTCACATCGGTTTGTACAGTCGTCCAGCTTTCAGGTATTGCTTCACCCGGATTGCCGATCCATGCGATGGGTTCGACAACCGGGACGGTCGTTCCTTCTTCATACAGGATTCGGAGTATTGTCCCGTCACGGTCCGACTCCACCTCCATCGTGCTTTTATCAGTTTCGATTTCGACGATGGGGTCACCTGTGACAACCAAGTCACCCTCTTTGACAAACCATTCGAGGATAATGCCCTCTTCCATCGCCATACCCGTTTTAGGCATTATTATCGGTTCTACCATAAAGCCCCCTAGAGCAGTTCACGAACCGCAGCGGAAATACTGTCGACAGTCGGTACCACCTGAGCTTCGAGGTTCGGATTGTAGGGAATGGGAACATCCATTCCACCGACCCTCTTTACCGGTGCATCGAGATAGAAAAAAGCTTCACTATCCACGATGACGCTGGACAGCTCACCGCCGTAACCGCCGGTCTGACAGGCTTCATGGACAATAACAACCTTGCCGGTTTTCTTTGCCGATCGAATGAGGCATTCCTTGTCCAATGGAACAAGGCTCCGGATATCGATAACCTCTATATCGACACCTTCGGATGTGAACTTTTCGGCCACTTCGAGGCTGCGTTGAACCATCCGCCCATAGGTGACTATAGTCAGGTCATTCCCCTCTTTCCTGATGTCTGCGACACCAAGTGGGATGGTGTAATCATCACCTGGTTCAGGTACCTCGCCCCTGGTTCTGTAGAGGAGTTTCTGCTCTAAAAAAACCACCGGATTGTTGTCCCTGATAGCCGTTTTCAGAAGACCCTTGGCATCATAGGGGGTGGATGGAATAACCACTTTGAGACCGGGGACATGGCATACCCAGGCTTCCAGACTCTGGGAATGCTGCTCTGCGGCTCCGGTACCCGATCCTCCGGGAGCCCTGAGAACCATGGGAACAGATGCCTGACCGCCGAATTGGAATCGGGTTTTGGCGGCCTGATTGACCAGCGGATCCATGGCAAAGGTTATAAAGTCACTGAACATCAACTCGGCAACAGGCCTGAGGCCTGTCATGGCCGCACCAACCGCTGCGCCGACTATGGCCAATTCGGTAATCGGGGTGTCCAGGATCCGTTCCTCCCCGAATTCATCGAGCATACCCCGGGACACGCCGAAGGCACCGCCGTACACACCGATATCCTCGCCCAGGAATATGATGTTTTCATCACGCCGCATCTCTTCACTCATGGCTTCATTGATCGCCTCAGCGTATGTTATTTCGCGCATCTCTATATCTCCTCAATTCCTTGGGACTCAGTCCGCATAAACATCGTCCAGGATGTTTTCGATTCGGGGTTCCGGGCTGCTTTCCGCATAATCTACGGCGCTCTCAATGTCCTGCGCCGCCCTGACGTCCAGTGCAGCCAATTCATCGACGGAAGCGATACCTTCTTTCAATAAATATTCGTTGTACCGTTTGACGGGGCATTTCTCTTTCCACTCCCTGACTTCTTCTTTCGTCCGATAGGCCTGTGGATCGCTCTTGGAATGCCCCATCCATCGATATGTATTCAGGACAAGCAGCATGGGGCCATGCTCTTTCACATATTTCTTGGCCTTGATGGTCTCTTCATAAACTTTGAGAACATCATTCCCGTCAATCGCCAGCCCTTTCATGCCATATGATTTGGCCCGGATAGAGATATCATCGATATTCATGGATTTGTTCACATTCATGGACATACCGTAGTAGTTGTTGGTACAGACAAACAGCACCGGCAGCTTCCAGACCGACGCAAGATTCAAAGCTTCATGAAACGAACCTTCATTGGCGGCTCCGTCGCCGAAGAAACCGACGGTGATATTGTCCTTTTTCCGGTACTTCTGGCTCAATGCCGCACCAACGGCGAGGGGAATCCCCCCACCGACGATTCCATTGGCTCCCAGGCTGCCTTTGGAAAAATCGGCGATATGCATACAGCCGCCTTTCCCCTTGCAGTATCCGGTTTCCTTTCCCAGGAATTCGGCCATCATGCGGTTGATATCCATGTTCTTGCCGATTCCCTGGTTATGTCCGCGGTGTGTCTGAAGAATGTAGTCCTCATTCTCCAATGCTGAGCAGACGCCTATTCCGGTCGCTTCTTCACCGATACAGAAATGGGCGGTCCCGTGAACCTTGCCCTGAACGAACAGTTTGGCGGCCTTTTCCTCGAATTTTCGGGTTTGGACCATCTTGAGATACATATCCAAATGCTTTTCTTTATTTATCTTCATGCCTACCTCACATAAACACTCACAATTGCAACCTTTACACAACAATTATCACACCCGGATTGTTTTTTGTCAATTGATCTTCTTTGTATTAATATTTTACATTTGTTATTTTCTTGTTTATGGACTGTGTTATCCTGTGTCGTGTTGACGCCGGCGAAAATAAAACCTATCTTCCAGTAAAGGACCCGGCGCGGTGATTCTGATGGAACACCGACGCGGATTCGGGCTGAACATTATAACCTGGGATTACCACTCGAAACGGGAATCCCGCGGACTTG
>JAUVIY010000401.1 GCA_030592625.1 Spirochaeta sp.
GGAATGATATACTCGGCCGTTCGTTAGTCCGGGGACTTCTCGAAGCGGCGGAGGAGATGGGAGACAACCCGGACAAGTGGGAATGGGGCGAGATACATCAGGTTGATTTCCGGAATGCGACGCTTGGTGAGTCGGGAATCGGACCTGTTGAGAAAATCTTCAACCGTGGACCCTTTCCGATCAGAGGAGGAAACTCCCAGGTGCACAAAACCAATTGGAAGATGGACGATCCATTTGTCACTACAACGATCCCATCCCAACGGGCAATTTTTAATGCTTCCGATCCGTCAGAATCGCTCCTGATGAATACGGTGGGCCAGAGCGGTCATCCATTTCACCGGCATTATGACGACTTTATAGAGCCATACCTGGAAGGTGAGTATCATCCGTCGCGTTTCACCCGTGCGGAAGCCGAAAAATCGGCCAGGGGGCGGCGACTGCTCCTGACGCCTCCCGGAGAAGGATGACACTATAACGCTTCCTGGTGCTTGATTTTCTCTTCCCGCCAGATTTTCAGGGCCGCCATCATCCGGGGAAATCCCGCGGTGGTGGCCGTCTGGAGAATGGCATGCTCCACCTCCCCCGGAGTGCAGCCGGCATTCAGTGCTTTTTCAATGTGACTGCGCATGGCCAGGTCGTACTGGCTTGCCGCGGCGATACCCAGTTTTACCAGGGCGCAGGTTTTGGCGTCCAGAGGTCCGCCTTCCGAACCAAGGGTTTTACCGAAAGCCTCATACGCATCATGGGCCTCGGGATAGGTATGCCGGAAATATTTCCAGTTTTCTTTTCGTGCTTTCATTATTGAAGTATAACATTCCGAAGCCTGTGATATGTTCTTAATGTGAGGAAACCATTTCGGAGCGAACAGTTTGTCCTTGCGGCGCATAATCTCTGGTTCGGAAAGCTGTGGGTCAGGGTTATCGCATCGGTAATCTCGATCCTGGTATATACCGCGGCAATCCTATGTCTGGCTTCTGTTCTCGGAATTGCCGTTAATTATTTCGTCATCATACCCGTTATCGTCTGTTCCCTGGCTTTTGGAATCATCGGTGGTGTCATCTCAGGGACCCTTGGTCTTATATCGAACAACCTGCTTCTGATTCTCAGGGGCTTACCTGAGTACATGCCTGAGAATCATCCGGTGGCCCTGATTACCGGTCTGGTGCTGGGGACCACATTGGGAATCCTTGCCAGTCACTACAGGAGCCTGGGTCAGGAAATTGTCCGGCGGCGGGAGATTGACACACGACTCAGGAATGCGTTGAAGGAACGGTCACTGCTCCTTCGTGAGGTTCACCATCGGGTCAAGAACAACCTGAACGTTATCCACAGTCTGATTGGTCTGCAATCCGGATATCTCAAAGATGCCCATTCCGTCGAATTGCTGAATGACCTATCGCGACGTATCGGCAGCATGGCTTTCGTTCACGATCAGCTCAACGACAAGCCCTATACCGGGGCCTTGCGGCTCAACCGTTACATCCCCTCCCTGGTGGAACACATCCTGAGTTCCCACACCACCAGCGAAATCGACGTGATATT
Organism: Spirochaeta sp.; assembly: GCA_030592625.1. Taxonomy (GTDB): domain Bacteria; phylum Spirochaetota; class Spirochaetia; order DSM-2461; family DSM-2461; genus UBA2779. The sequence goes on from JAUVIY010000401.1 coordinate 1,543, forward strand.
CCGTATCGATGACAGTCTGCCGGAAATCAGTCTGTCCCGGGCCACGACACTGGGGATCATCATCAACGAAGTTCTCATCAATTCCCTGAAGCATGCGTTTACCGATACTGCGGATCCGCGGATCCAGATAGCAGCGGTTTCCGAAGGAGAGAGAATCATCATCCGGATTAATGACAACGGCCCGGGATACAACCCGAAAACGGTGACGAAAGGCCTTGGCTCCAACCTGATTGAAGCTCTGGTTCGACAACTTGAAGGCGAATATGGTTATACCCTTGTCGCCGGGACCGAATTCTCACTGGATATTCCCGTGGATGATGCTTCCCGGGATGTGGATCGAAAAGAATCCGACCTGTGATAAAATGAACGAACCAAGGAGAGACAAATGGACGACTCGGTGGTGAAATACGGACGAATCAAACTCGAGAAAGTACGTAGAGCCCTGGTGGAGAACCGTTTTGAGGCCTATGTTGCAGAAAATATCGAAGAGGCCGGTAAACTGGTAATAAAGACCATCGTCCCTTCATTGGACGGGGGTATCGTTTCATGGGGTGGTTCATTGACGCTGAATGAATGCGGAATCAAGAAGTGGTTTTTCGATAGCCCGGATTGGGACGTCATCAATACAGGTGAGAAGGGACTCGATGCAGCGGGGAAGCTGGAACGCCGTAGACAGGCCCTGTTGTCCGACTTGTTTTTTCTCGGCACTAATGCCGTCACCGAAGATGGAGTGCTGGTGAACCTGGATATGATCGGGAACCGTGTGGCCGCCCTTACGTTCGGACCGAAGAAAGTTGTGGTGCTTGTCGGCCGAAACAAAATCTGTGCCGATCTGTTCAGTGCCATGGAACGGGTGAAGGAATATGCCTCACC